>JBCCKB010000076.1:0-11453 GCA_039027595.1 Pseudomonadota bacterium
CCGTGGGTTAATGGCTCCGTCCCCAGGGCCTCGCGCGGTGTCCGGCGTCGCCTTCAGCCACTCTATCGTCCCCTGGATCTCGCCTCGGCAACGGAGCAGCCTATATCAGCGGCTCGATACGCCCGCACTATTCGCCGCAGACGGACCTCTTTTCGCGGATCCCGAGACTGGCGTCAGATTTGCCAGACCATACCCAACGCCGTGAAAAGCGGCGACGCGGCCAACAAGGGGTCATTGGTGCGGATCCATCCGCTCTTCCGCATCTCCGGGCACCGCTCTAGGAGTTTTCGAGGCGCCTGGTTCGCCGACGGCGGCAGCGGGACGCGCAGCGACAGGTTACGGGCTTGCTGGCCGTGACGGCGGCGCGTTTCGAGACCTGGGGCTCAGGGCCTGGAGGCCATGAACCCCGCGCATGCTGGGTCGACGTCCCGATGTTCCCGCTACCACCAAGTGCCGAGGATCCGACCCAGAGTTCGTCGGAGCCCACATCTCTCGGCGAGGACGCCCGGTTTGGCTGACGAGATCAGTGGTTGTGGCCGGCGTGGCTTTCCTCCTCGGCGTTGGGACCCTCGACGAGCACTTCGGCCGCAACGGGGGGGTAACCGCTGAATGTCAAGACCACCTCGAAGAGCGTGCCCTCCACCAAGGGCCCATCAAGCGCGTCCAGAGTCAGGTAGATACCGTCGGGGTCCATGGCGAGGGTCTTACCCGAGGAGATTGGAAGCTCCGGGATCGCCACGGGTTGATTGGATCCCGCCTTGATCGGGGCCGCCTCGATCATGACCGTCTTTGCCCGCGGACTTTCTGCCCGCGTGAGAACCACGGTCTCACTTCCTTCGTTGTCTATCTCGATGAAGACGCGCGCGCGATCATCCTCGGTGGCTGCAACCCATCCTTGATGGACATTGATATCTTCGCCGGCACGAACCACCTGGGCGGTTCCCAGGAGAAAAATGGTAGCAACGAGAATGAGTGCGCTGGATGTCATGATGGTCTCCTACCGGCGACGCCGCCGGGAGAGCCTATTGCGCGTGAGGGGGACGACAAACCCCATCTCGCCCGTGAGGAACCATTTCCTTGGGTCTGTGTTGCTGGCCGCGCAGGTACGGCGCCCGTCTCCGCGACGTGACATAGGAGTGCCGCGCGGTCACGAGCGGCGAGCCTGGCGCCAGACAATTGACCGCGGGCGAAGCTCTATGCTTCGGTTCGGTGGCGCGAGAGCCGGTTCACGGACTCGACTTTGCACAGGTCAGGCCGATATAAGAACATAAAGGGAACATATCGGCTGCCACCGCCATGCCCCACCGTCGTATTCTCTCGCTTTGGTTCCCGCGACTGGGGGCAGAGCGGCTATTGCGTCTCGAGCCTGATGTGTTCGAGACACCGTTTGCGGTTGTTGAGGACCGGGCGGGAACGCAGGTCCTGTCCTCGCTTTCGGTCTCCGCCAGCGCTGCGGGTCTCAGTCGGGGACAGCCGCTCCGGGATGCCCATGCCATGTGCCCGGCGCTCCTGACCCGGCCCCGTAACGCAGCGGGCGAGGCGCGTTTTCTGGCGATCCTCAGGCGCTGGGCGGGAAAGTTCAGCCCGTGGGTGGCTGACGAACCGCCCGCTTCGCTGATCATAGACCTTACGGGCTGCGCGCATCTTTTTGGCGGAGAGGAAGCGCTTTTGGCCATAGTCTCCAGTGACTGCGCGGACCTCGGGCTTACCGTGCGGACGGGTATAGCCGATAGCGCGGGCGCGGCCTGGGCGCTCGCGCGCTATGCCGGGACACAGGCAGCCCCCTCCCGCTCAGGTGACGCCATCGACCAGGAGGCCTGGGCAACCCGGTCGCGCGCGGCCAAACGGCGCCACTGGGAGCGGGGCGGACCCGCCCCAGGCGTAAACCAAGCCGCGACTCCACCCGCCCGGATAGCGGCCCCGGGCCAGACCCGGCAGGCGATCGCAGCTCTGCCCGTGGCGGCCCTGCGGCTCGACCGGGAGACAGCCGACGGGCTGGCACGGCTGGGCCTCCGGCGGATCGAGGATCTGATCGGTCAACCACGCGCGGGCCTGGCCCGCCGGTTCGGCCGCGGACTTGTCCAGCGGCTCGATCAGGCCTTGGGCATCGAGCCCGAGCCAGTCTCGCCCGCCAAGCCGCCCGCGCATTTCGCGGTGCGCCTGACACTCCCTGAACCAATTGGGCTTGAGGATGACATCCTAGCCGCTCTCGATCGGCTTCTACCCCGTCTGTCGGAACATCTGAGCGCCAAGGGCAGGGGCGCACGCCGGGTGCGGCTTGAATGCCACCGCGCCGATCACAGCATGGCTCCGATCGAGGTGGGTCTGGCCCGGCCCTCGGCCAATCCCGACCACATTCGCCCGCTTCTGGCGTTGAAGCTCTCTGAAATCGACGCAGGCTTCGGGATTGACATGGTGCGCGTCGAGGCGGTCCAAACCGAGCCGGTTCATGCCCGGCAGCATGGGGGTCATGCCGATGCCGCCCGGCGCGGTCAGGCGCGGCGCGATGGGGCCGCAGCGATGGAACTTCTGATCGGACGGCTCGGCGCCCGGATCGGCATGGAAGCGATCAGCCGCCAGCATCCCGCCGACAGCCATATCCCTGAGAAAGCCACCACTACGCTCACCGCCGCCTGGTCGGAGCCCGCCCATGACTGGCCGGTCTCGCCGACACCGCGACCGATCCTAATGTGGCGGCCCGAACCGGTGACAGCGCCGGACGAGGCCCAGGTGCCCGTGAATTTCCGCTGGCGCCGGCGGGGCTTTGATACCGCCGCCGCCACCGGGCCAGAACGGATCGCGCCCGAATGGTGGCTCGACGAGCCCGAATGGCGCACCGGAGTGCGGGATTACTGGCGTGTTACCACCGCCTGCGGCGCGCGGCTCTGGCTCTACTATGCCCATGGCGGCACGATGTCTTCTGGCTGGTTCTGCCAAGGATCCTTCGCCTGACATTCATTCCTCCGCGACAGGGGGTTTGACCCACACACGCGAATGCGCTCAACTGGGCGTCAACGAGCAGGGGCGGCGCGGTCGGAAAGAACCAAGCGTCCGAGGGGTCAGACGTGCAGGGCCAAGACCAGCAAGGCTATAAATTCGATCCCTTGGGCTCGCTTGCATGGAAGTGCGCGATCCATGAAAGCGTCCTGGCGCTGCCCGATCCCGCGCCTCGCGGCATCCTGCGCGCGGGGCTCTTCGACGCAAACGGCCAGCACATTGCCGCTGCGGACTGCTGGACCACGGAAAACCGCCCGGCGACCCAGGCGCCCGATCCCGCAAACCGCAATGCCCTTGGATGGCTTCCAGGTCTTCAGCTCTACGGCGGCATCCTCAGCGGCCATTTCGGCCATCTGATCTGTGAAGGCACGGCGCGGCTCTGGGCCCTGGATCAGCCGCGCGCGGTCCCCGACGGGCTCGTCTACTTCTCCCGCGACCCCACAAAGAACGGACGGATCCTGCGCCGCGCCAAGGGGCTCTTAGCCGCCCTCGGGATCGATGCGCCCTGCAGCATCATTGATCAGCCAACGCGCCTTGAGGCCGTCCTCTTGGCTCCGCAAGCTTTCGGGACCGACGCCCTTCTGACCGGCACGCCGGAATTTCGCCATTTCATGCGCGCGCGGCTGGCCGGACGAACGCCCGCGCCGCAACGTGAAAGGCGGCTCTACCTCTCACGCGGGCGTCTGCCGCGCCGCCGGGGCGTGTTGATCGGCGAACGACGTCTCGAAGCCCTGCTTTCCGAACAGGGTTTCGAGATCTACCATCCCGAGTCGCATTCGCTTTCGGAACAGGTCGCAGCCTACCGCGCGGCGGCCGGGATCGCCGCGACCGAAGGCTCTCCGCTTCACCTTGTGGGCTTTGCCGCTGCGCGCGGCACGCCCGTTGTGATGCTCGAACGGCGAAAGGGCGGACCTGCACCTTGCATCGCCGATAGCCTGACACGGTTCCTTTTGCGATCCCCCGCACTGGTTCCCGCATTGTCTGGAGGGTGGCGTCTCGAAAGTGGCCGGCAGTCGGTGCTTTACCACGTCCTCGACCTTCCCGCCGTTCACGCCGCGCTCTTGGATCGGGGCATGGTCGAGGGACCGGCCTGGCCTCCGCTCGACCCAGACGCGATCCGTGCCGAGCTGTCCGACATCGAAGTCGAAACAGGGGGGACACTGACGCGTCTCGCGGATACCTCTCCCAACCTCGACATCGGGGAGCCCGCGGCATGACCGTCGCATCCGGCATGCGCTACCAGCGGTTTCTCGATTCCGTGCACGCACGGCACCGCTTTGAGTGGTATCTCGAAATCGGCGCCCGCCGCGGGCGGACGTTTCGAGCCACAAGATCGCGCACCATCGCGGTCGACCCCTACTTTCGCCTGGGCCAAGATCCATTGGGCACCAAGGGCGAGCTGCATCTTTTCCAATCGACGAGTGATGCCTTCTTCGAATCGGGCTTTCTCGAACGCAACGGGATTGCCGTGAGCATGGCCTTTCTCGATGGCATGCATCTGTTCGAATTTTTGCTGAGGGACTTTGCCAATACCGAGCGCGCCGCCACGCCGGGGAGCATCATCGCCCTTCACGACTGCTACCCGTCGAACACGGAAATGACCACGCGGGACTTGGACAACCTGCCCAATGGGCCCTGGACCGGCGATGTCTGGAAACTGGTGCCTATTCTCGCGGAGTATCGACCGGATCTAAAGCTGACGGCTCTGGACTGCCGACCGAGTGGCCTCCTCCTGGTATCACGGCTTGACCCGGAGAACCGCTCCCTGACAGAGCACTACGACGAGATCGTTGCACGCTTCGGCGGTCTCGAGATAGGCGAGTACGGGCTCGAGCGGCTGTACACCGTCAGCCCAATGATCTCGGCGCGCGCGCTCTTGCGAGAGGGTCCCGACCCGTTTGCGGCCGTGCCGATGGACACCCGCACCGAGATGCCCCTCGAGCCTGTGACGCCCTAGGGCGAGGAGAGCCGCGCCATGGCGAAGGGCACATCATAAGAAAACGCCCAAGCCGGACTGGCGAGGGCGTTGATATGCGAGGTCCCCGGTGCCGCAGGCTGGGTGGGGGCTGTTAATCCGCAGCACCGGGGTAGCGTGTTTCTCGCTATGACTTATCAATCCCCTAAAATCGGGGCCGTATCGCGGACGACATGCAGCATTCCGGCGGTTATTTTGCGGCGATTCTTAGGCATTCGCGCAATGAGTGTTCGGCGCGCCCGGACAACCATCACGCTCGGCCACCTTGGTCAACGATCGCTTACTTAAGGAGGGCGGGAGCAAATCATACACCCACAGTCTTGATTTCGCAGTGTTCACCCGCCACTCTCGACGAATGACGATCCACACCCCGCAGACTGTTTTCCCGGACGACACGGAAAATGTGGTGTTCGACCGATCGGAATTGAACGTGATTCTTGGCTTGTACGGTCGCATGGTCGCTTCGGGCGAGTGGCGTGATTACGCGGTGTCCTTTCTCAAGGATGTCGCGGTGTTTTCGATTTTCCGCCGCACCGCCGAACATCCGATTTATCGCATAGAGAAGCGCCCCAAGCTTCGAGAGAAGCAGGGGATGTACGTCGTTCTCGGCATGGACGGCCAAATCCTAAAGCGTGGCCATGACCTCAAGATCGTGCTTCGCGTGCTCGAACGAAAACTCATTCGTCTGGTCGATTAACCCGACGCCGCGCGGATACGTCGAGACCCTCGTTTTGCCGAATCCGCTCCACAGCCTCGTCAAGCGGTTCCTCGACCACCGCCATGTGATGCGCGTTTGCATGCAGAAGCCGGTCCGGCTGGGAGAGTATGCCCACATGTCCATCCCAAAACCAGACGTCACCCCGCTTGGGTGCCTGTCCGTCCCCCAAGGCTTCACCGAGCCGTGCTGCCTGTTGGTCGCTGTCCCCAGGGCAAGGGATGCCGCACGCCAGCATCGCTGCCTGAACGAGACCGGAGCAGTCGAGCCCGAAGGCCGAATTCCCACCCCAGAGATAGGGCGTCCCGAGGAAGAGGTTTGCCACATCGACAGGGTCGCGCATCGGTTCGCTCAGTTTACGCAAATGCCCCGGGGGAACGAAGAGCTCGGTAGATCCTCCCTCCTCCCCGCCAACGGACCAGATCGTGCGCGACCAGCCGTCAATGTCGCCTGTGACCGTAAGTCTTGAGCCAAAGGAGAGGTGAACGGGCTCTTCCGTCGCTTTCAGCGAGGCGGATGCCTTGGCATAGGTCTGCCGAACAGCGACCGCATGGGTTGGTGGAGGGGTCCCCGGCGCCCCATCGACATCGGAAACGGCGATCCATCCAACATATCCATCGCGCTCAGCGTATCCGAATGCATGACCGCCTTGGACCTCAAGCACCTTGAACTGCTCGCCCCGAACCAGCTGGCGCTCGCGCACGCCGCCCGGGGCGCTGAGGAGATCGGAAATCGTCGCTTCAACGGAGGCGGTTTCCCCATCAACAAATCGATCCGCCGCGACGTGCCCCTTCAGCGACATGTGGGCGACGCGGCCGTTCGACGCGATCTCGCGACGATCCGTCATGGAAGACCGCGTTCGATCATCTCGAAGAGCGCCCGGGCCCCCTGGCCAACGCCACCTTTGGGGCGCGCGGGCGCGGGTTTCGGGTTCCAGCCGTAAATGTCGAAATGCATGTAGCGCGCACTCGCGGCGAACCGGCGTAGAAACAGGGCGGCCGTAATTGAGCCCGCCATACCGCCCGCCGGCGCGTTGTCGAGATCGGCAATCCCTGGTTCGATCATCGTCTCGTACGGGTCCCAGAACGGCATGCGCCACACCGGGTCCCGAACCTTGCGCGCACTCTGAGCGAGCGCGTCCGCCAAGGGATCATCGTCGGTGTAAAAAGGCGCGAGATCCGGGCCGACCGCCACCCGGGCCGCACCGGTCAGGGTGGCCATGGAAACGAGCAGATCGGTCGCCTGTTCCGTGGCAAGAGCCAAGGCGTCGGCGAGAACAAGGCGGCCCTCTGCGTCGGTGTTGTTGATCTCGACGGTCAGACCGTTGCGCGCGGTCACGATATCTCCGGGGCGCATGGCCGCGCCCGAGACCGCGTTCTCGACCGCCGGGATCAGCACCCTTAGTCGCACCTTGAGGGGGCGCGTCATAATCATGCGCGCGAGGCCCAAAACCGCGGCCGCCCCGCCCATGTCCTTCTTCATAAGTCCCATCGAGGCCCCGGGTTTCAGATTGAGCCCGCCGGTATCGAAGCACACGCCCTTTCCAACCAATGTGATCCGTGGCCCGGAGCCGCCCCAATTCAGCTCGATCAAACGCGGCGCCCTGGGCGAGGCGCGGCCGACCGCGTGAATGAGCGGAAGATTCGCGGAAAGTAGAGACTTACCCTTCGTAAGCGATAAGTCTGCGCCGGTCTCCTCGGCAAGCTCCCGGGCTGCGGTGACAAGCTCTGCCGGGCCCATGTCCGATGCCGGGGCATTTATCAGGTCCCGGGTCAAAACCTCTCCCGCGGCGATTTTCTCGAGCTTGGTGGCGTCAACGCCCTTCGGCACCAGCAGCATTGCCTTGGGCGGCGGCGCCTTGGCGTACCGGTCGAACCGGTATCCCGCCAGGAGCCATCCCAGCGCTGCCTCGCCGAGCGCATCGCGATCTAATTCATGGTCAAAGGCCCAGGTACCTTCGGGGAGCCTTGCGCGGGCCTCCGCGACCAGAAACCGTCGCCGGGCCGCTTCCCGCCGTCCACCAAGGCCGAAGGCGGCCGCCGCCGGCGTGCCATCCGGTCCCGGCATCAAAACAAGCGCCCCGGCGCTTGCGGTGAACCCCGACCCTGAGATCCAGGCGGAGGCTTCCGGGGATAGCTTGGCGCGCCAGGCCGCCAGCCTCTCCTCGCCAACGAGGTGTAAAGGCCGTGTGATCGTGCCGGGACGAGCGAATGTAAGGGGCGACATGGCGCGGGAACTCCGATGAAGTCGCCGGTTATTCCGGCGTCAACCGCACCCTATGCGGCGGAGCGGCCACCGCAAGTCCGACGGATCTTACCCGACAACCGTTCGCCTAAACTGGTAGGTCGCTCAAATCCCATGCGGACATCAGCGACGCCTCACCGATCCGGACCAGCCTGGACAGCGTCGCACCCAGTGCAGGCTCATCCGCGCGGTTTGCGACCTGGATAACGTCGCGGGCCACCCGCTCTAGGGTCACAAGCCCAATCCGCTCCGCGCATTGCGCGAGATCCTCGGCGGACGTGACGAGACGGGGCACATCGCCCGACCGCCATGCACGCTCGCAGCGATTAAGACGGACAGCAATGGTGTCGAGCGCGCGGCCCACGAGGCGCTCCGCGCCGGGCTCGCCCAGTTCGACCACAAGCCGCTCGAGCCGGTCGCGGTCAAGCCGCGCCGTCTCGCTATGCCGTAGTCTTCCCAACTCACTCGCCATCGACCCCGCCGCGCAAAATTCCAGCACCCATAGGCCGCGTAGGCCAAAGAAACCGTTGACCATGAAGGCGAAAATCAATCGAATTTGCTGGAATTGCGCGCCCAGAAATCAGTAACCGGCCCCCTGGCGGCGCCAGCAACGCATCTTGCCAGCTCTGTGAATGTCCGCTCGTCTCGGCTTTTGAGAGTGGTGCTGTCGGGCTCAACAGTACGGGTTCATCACCAGAGTTTCGCCGCTCCATTATCCCGAGGCTTCCGATCCAAGCCGCGCGAAACCTCTGAGAATATTGCCAGGATGCACGACGGCTAAGGCGCGCGGAACCTCTTGGGCACCCTTGCCGATGCGGGTTTAAGAGCCCGTAGGGGCCTTTCAGGAGGACTAGCGAGCGCGCGTCGGCAAAACGCGCAAATGCATCTCGAACACCCCCTCCAACGGCCTCTCAATGGGATGGATCACCCAGTGGAGACGGGCGCGGGCAAAGCGAAGACCTTGCAGGGGCCGGTCGCGTCGCGCTTCAGGGCGCGCCCTTGCGGCATGTTCCGTGCGCGCATACCGGCCAGAGGAACCCTCCAAACCGAAGCGTCCGACAAACAATCGAGTTCAGCGCGCGTGAACCAAAGCGCGAACACCTGTTTGAAGAGCTACGATCTCGTCCATCGAAGCAACGCTAGCTCACTGGATAAGCCGGCGCCTTGGTCCCGCAAGCGTCCTGATCCGCCCAGATGCCCCATCGAGCTAGCACGGCCCCGACGCCGGTGTGCATCTCAACTGGGTACTTTAGCGTGGTCGCTCTGGTCGAACTGGAGGTGCGTGCTCTGGTCCCACCGAAGCCTCCAGATCGGTCGGCATAGATCCTCGCGTCCAGATCAAGGGTGTGTGCCCTAGCTCTCGTCCTCGGGAACCGCGCGGACAACCCATCTCTTCGAAGCCTTGATCGCCGTCATGTCGACTTCGTAGCTGGGGTCGATCTGCTGAACTTCGTTCACCATGAAAGCCCTTAAAACCGCGCCGGGCGTATCACTTTGGTCCACGCAGTGCTTCCAGAACCGTTGCGCAAGGTACTCGGGACAGTTGAACTTCAGATCGTCCATGAAACCTCCGGCCACCGCTCGGTGCGCAAAAAACCGTTTGGATCGCACTCCGCCATCCCGTGTCCCTGCCTAGCCGGAAGCAACGTCGGAGGCGTCCTTGCCCGTGACCGCCCGCAGATCGTACTGAAAGCTCGGATCAGCGGCCGCAATTTCTTCAACCATGAAACTCCGAAGCGCAGCCCCCGGGGTGAGCTTTTTCATCCGGCAGGCGATCCAGAACTTCTGCGCGAGGTCCTTTGGACAGTCGAACCCGATTTCCTGCATGGGCGCACTCCTTAACACTTCTCACACTCTCGCACCGAAGGCGTAAATTTGGCGTTAGCGCGGATCTGAGAACGTGTCAGTCCCGCGGCCTCGCAAATAGAGGACATGGCGGATTATTCGTGGTATTGCTCGACAACGAACGGCGGGGGTCACCATGCGACTTCTTCGAAACATCCTAGTGGGACTTGTCGTTGTGGCGGCGGTCTTGGTCGCCACGGGCTACATGATGCCGCCCCATGTCATTGTTGAACGCTCGATCTCAATAGACGCAACCGCCGAGGCGGTGTTTCCCCTCGTCAATTCCCTCCGTCGTGGACAGGAATGGTCACCCTGGCTGGCGCGTGATCCCGAGACGGTCGTGGAATTTAGCGGGCCCGAGGAAGGGGTTGGGGCGGCGATGGAATGGGCGTCGGAGAACCCGCAGGTGGGAAGTGGCGCCCAGGAGATTACCGCGAGCATCGCAAACGAACGGGTGGAGACGGCGCTCGATTTCGGTGCACAGGGCCCTGCGACCGCATGGTTTGTTTTGGCTGATGGGCCTGGTGGAGGCACCGAGCTTACCTGGGGGCTTGATGCGGACATGGGGAATTCGCCAATCGGCCGTTGGATGGGGCTGATGATGGATGGCTGGGTGGGGCCTGACTACGAACAGGGGTTGATCAATATCAAGTCCCTTGTCGAAGCGGGCTCTTAAACCTGTTCACCCCGGGCGCGCTCGCCACGGCAGATTGACCAGACATCCTGCCCCATGACCGTTTGGAGCTCGACATCGAAGCCTGAGTCCACAGAGGATATTTCTCGGACCATGAAGTCGCGGAGAACCGAACCAGGGGTTTCCCCGCGCTCAACGCACATCACCCAGAACTTCTGTGCCAAATAGGCCGGGCAATTGAAGCTCAATTCTTCCATCTTGGCCCTCGCTGAGGTTCGCTGGGGTATTACAGGAGCAAGTTAAGGGCGTGTTACGCTGCGCCGCAAAAATGCGCTGCGCCGCGCATTGTCTGGCTGCCCGGCCGCCCTTGCAGAACGAGGGAGCTGGAGGCTTCGCAAGGCCGGCCGGGACACCGCCCACAAAACCCCACACTTGACTTGGGCGGACTCCGAAGGGGCGTTCTCGGGTCGTCATGCTCCATCGCGGGAGAATTTTCGTTCCACGCCGTCGGGCCGGGACCATTGAAATCAGGCCTCGACCAAGAGCATCCCACCCACTGGCAGCGTGGTTGCAAACGTGGCGAAAATGGGGCGCCATTGAGACGAAAACATCGCTTTCGCCGCCGCTTCAGGCAATTCGACGGATTGGTGAACCCAAAACCCCCGCGCAATTACCAAATCCGATGAAGGACCCGGCGGCTCACGCCACAGTTCCTGGAGCGCTTGCGGTCAGGCGTGCTGGAGAATCCGGTTCCCGTAGACCTCGGCGATCTGCACCGCGTTCAGCGCCGCACCTTTGCGCAGGTTGTCAGACACCACCCACATACTCAGCCCGTTCTCGACCGTCGGGTCCTGGCGGATGCGACTCACATAGGTCGCGAAGTCGCCGACACATTCAACCGGTGTGACGTAGCCTCCGGGCTCACGCTTGTCGACGACCACGATGCCCGGTGACTGCCGCAGGATATCCCGAGCCTCATCTTCGTCGAGAAACTCGTCAAACTCGATATTGACCGCTTCAGAATGCCCGACAAAAACGGGAAC
>JBCCKB010000077.1:0-11365 GCA_039027595.1 Pseudomonadota bacterium
CTGCCGCCGGAGGAAAGGCAACAACGAATGCGGTTCCCTGAATATGGGCCTTGTCGATCGATATTGTTCCGCCATGTGTGGAGACGATCCGGTGACACATGGCCAGGCCAATACCGGTGCCTTCGCCCACTCCCTTCGTTGTAAAAAATGGCTCAAATACCCGAGCACGAATCTCCCTGGGGATCCCCGGCCCATCGTCTGCCACCAAAAGACGCGCGGCACCCGTTTTCGCGTCACGGCCTGTCGATATGCGAACTTGCTTACCGGTCCCGGAACTCTCGATCGCCTGCTCGGCATTGAGAACAAGGTTCAAGATCACTTGTGTGATTTGGTCGGCATCAGCGTCGATCTTGGGGGTATTCGGGTCAAGGCTCGCCTCGATCGCCACCACCTCTTCCGACTTTCCGTATCGGGCGACATCGACCGCTGTTTGAACGACGTCGTTTAGGTCAGTTTCTTCCATTTTGGTGGGTTCTTGACGCGCCATGGTCAGAAACGTCTTCACGATCCGAGCGCAGCGTTCGGCCGCTATCGCAATTTTCGTGACCTGGCGGAGAACGTCCGCATCCTCAACCTCCTCGCCCAACATCATCGCATGGCCCACAACCACGGAGAGCGGGTTGTTCAGCTCATGCGCGACGCCCGCGAGAAGACTGCCCAATGCGGACATCTTTTCCGCCTGGAAAACCTGCTCCCTTTGACGGGACAGTTCGTCTTCAATCGCAATCTGTCCAGAGAGGTCGCGAGCATAGCTGACGATCACCTCCTCGCCGTCCCAAAAGATGAGCCGGGCCGAGACCGCCACCCAGATCTCCTCGCCCGCGGCATTCCGGAACCGCGAGCGATAATCGCTTACCTCGCCCATCTCTCGGACGGCCGCCAGAAACCCGTCTCGGTCCGCCGGGTCAACGTAAAAGTCGCTGGCTCTATCCCCGTCACCAAAGAGCGCGATGAGCTCGGGGCTCTTGTATAGAATCTCCCCGGTGGCGGCTCGGTTCATCAAGACCGGCGCGGGGCAAGATTCCACCACCTTGCGGATCAGTTCTTCACGCTCGATCCGCTCGGTTAGATCGGTGACCGAGGAGACCGCGCAAAGATCGCCGTTGTATTCCGTGAGACCTCCGGAAAGCGCAACGAGCCCGTCGCTTCCGTCAGCTCGGCGCGCTCGGATAATGAAGTCTTCAACCCGTCCATGCTCACGCAAGGCGTTTACGTAGGCCATCCGTTCATCGTGGTCTCGGTAGTAAGACGTCGTGTACTCCTCTGATCCGTAGACCTCGGCTGCGGCGGGTGAGCGGTAAAGCACCCTGGCGTCCTTGAGCCGGCCCATGACCACGGGCGTTGGGTTGGTGTCGAGGATCGTCTTCAAGAGCGCTTCGCGATCTCGTGCCATGTTCTCTGCTTGGCGCATCTCCGTGATGTCCTCGCGGGTGACCACAAAGCCGCCGGACTTGGTGGAGCGATAAGAGACCTGATGCGTGCGGCCGTCGAGTTGTCGAATCTCGGTGTTCTGCTCAAGTCCATCGCGCTGGCGTTTGAAGCGGTCCTCCCAGTTCTCGCCTCCCTCGGCTGTCTCGGCCAAAACGCCACGCTGAACGCATCCATGAATCAAATCGCGCCAGTGCATCCCTGGCACGATCATGTCCGCCATCGGACCCAGAAGCTCCTTGTAGCGTGCGTTGCAGACCACGAGGCGTTCGTCCGCACTGTAAATCGCGATCCCTTCGCTCAGGGCCTCGAACGCATCGGCCAGAAGGTCGGGTGGGATCGCGGAGAAATCAGTCGCCGTGTCCATACTACTCTTCTAGGAAGCTCGTGTTTCAAGTCGATTTCAGAATTCCCGACCACTGTTTCAATTGTTTCATAGCACCACCAACTATCTGAGCCAAATCCAGAAAATAAAGAAACAAAATCAGAATTTTAAGAACTCTCGACCGGCTTAATCAGGGGTGAGGGAAATGAAACACGAAGACGCAATTCGAGACAACGGACTGCAACACGCGTCCTCCAAAACAGGGCCAATCGAAACAACGGGACGCTTCGGCGCCCACCAAGCAGGAAAGGCCGAACCAATGAACTTCTCCGCCAAAAGCTTCGCAGGCCGCATTAGGGCCCGGATCGCGGAACAGCGTGCCATACGAGATGTCGCGGAACTCGACGCTCACATCTTAAGAGACATCGGGCTGAACCCCGACCGGGTCCAAGGCGTCAATCCATACGCTTCTCACAGCTTCCGCCTGATGGGCGGACGATAAGCAAAGAAGGTCCAAGCCAATGACCAAGCACCGAGAACACCTCGCGTACCGCCTCGTTCAACGAATCCGCTGCGCCAGCGAGACCTCAGATACCCGCTGGCGCGCAGGCCTGCGCGGCACGAATTTCCAGCGTTACTTCGGGGACGCATGACCGTCGCCCGCCGATCCCGATAAGGAGCCGACCCATGGCAATCAAAAACTCGATCCTCGAGACCATCGGCAACACGCCGGTTATTCGCATCAATCACCTCGCCCCCGACGGTGTTGAGATGTTCGTCAAGCTCGAGGCCGCAAATCCGGGCGGTTCGGTCAAGGACCGTCTGGCACTTTCCATCATCGAGACGGCAGAGCGCGATGGCTCATTGAGCCCAGGCCAGACCGTGGTCGAGGCAACAAGCGGGAATACCGGCATTGGGCTCGCGATGGTTTGTGCTCAGAAGGGATATCCCTTGGTGGTCACCATGGCCGAGAGTTTTTCGATCGAACGGCGGAAGCTCTTGCGGTTCCTGGGCGCCAAGGTGGTGCTGACGCCGGCGTCCGAGAAAGGCACTGGCATGGTCAAAAAGGCCCGCGAACTGGCCGAGACCCATGGCTGGTTTCTCGCAAGGCAATTCGAGAACCCGGCGAACCCTGAGGTCCATGCGCGCACGACGGCAGCCGAGATCTTGGAGGATTTTGGACCCAACGGTCTTGACTATTGGGTATCGGGATTTGGCACCGGAGGAACGATGACTGGCGTGGCACGGCGGCTCAAAGCCGAAAGCCCGGCGACGCGGATTGTCGCGGCCGAACCCGAAAACGCGGCACTCCTCGCCTCGGGTCACGTGCAGGCGATGAATTCCGATGGCTCGGCCGCCGAGAGCCATCCGAGCTTTCGGCCCCATCCGATGCAGGGTTGGTCTCCGGACTTCATTTCCAAGGTGGCCATCGAGGCGCTCGAGAACCGCCACATCGACCTGTTCCAAGCGGTGGCGGGCGATGCTTCGATCAAATGCGCGCGGGATCTCGCCCAGCGCGAGGGCATCTTCGTTGGCATTTCGGCGGGCGCGACCTTCGCGGCTGCGCTCGAGATCGCCAAGACAGCGCCGCGCGGCGCCAAGATCCTCGCCATGCTTCCCGATACGGGTGAGCGCTATCTTTCGACGCCGCTCTTTGCCGATGTCAGCGAGGCAATGACTGCAGAAGAGACACGCATCTCTCGGTCAACCGCCTCAATCCGCTTTGATATACCGGCAACGCCCACGCCCCCCACCACGCACGCGCCGGCGGACGATGACGCGCTTGCGGAGCTGCGCGAGACTGTGGCGAGGCATCCCGTGGTGCTCTATTCGCTCGAATGGTGCGAGTTTTGCTGGTCCGTCCGGACCTTATTCGACGAGGCCGGGATCGACTATCACCTCGTTGAACTTGACTCTGCCGCCAACCAGAAGGGGAAGCGAGGCGCTCGGATCCGTGCCGCTTTGCGAGAGATCTGCAAGGCGCAAACGATTCCCCAAGTCTTTGTTGGGGGCGAACATGTCGGCGGCGCCACGGAGACCTTCGACGCGTACAACTCGGGCGCGCTTCAGTCTCGTCTCGATGCCCTATCGGTCACGATGCTCGCGGCGGCAGACAACGCCTACTCGTACCTCCCCAACTGGCTACACCCACGATAAGGCGGGCGTCCATCCCCAATCCCAAAGCCAACACCCGCCTTCCGAAGGCCCGCTATCCCCAGCGGGCCTTCTCTATTTTTCCCGCTGCATGTGTCGCCTCGAGACGCGGCCACCAATGGCCTCCAATCACTGAAACACTCGAAACCCGTTGTGCCGCGTTCCGATGACAAAGTGAAACATCCGCAGCCTAGGGTGATCTCCGCGGCAGGCACTCAGACCCTGTCTCCGAATTCCAAATCTAACCCAAGGAGGCGCAGAACATGCCCATTGAAATCCAGCACGCACAGCCAACGCCAGGACGCAACCAATTGAAGTCTCATCGCGAGGCTCAGCGCATGATCGTTGAGGCTCTTCGCGCACGGCAGCGCTACGTCTGATGGCCAGTGCACCCAATAGGAAGTTGCGGCGAGGGCTCTCCGAGCTTCCCCGGCGCCTCGTGCGGTTTCCTACCGTAACGCCAAAGCCTGGCGAAACCTGGATCGTTTAACCATCAGATAGGAGCTCATCGTGAACCGTTTCCGCAAATCAAACCATGCCGCGCGCGCGCGTGACCTCAAGCGCGCCGGTCCCCAGCCTACCGCCCGCGCGATCGTTAGCGCGGTGTTCTCCGTGCCGTCGGGCTCTGAAAGCTAGGCAAAGCACCGTGCCGCGGTTTCTTGCCGCCGGGAAGTGCCGGTGGCAGTATTCCCCGGGGCCGTGAGGCGGAAAGGATGCTTGGGGAAGATGACAAAGACACCCTACGAGAAATACGGTGGTTTCTCTACCGTCAGCAGGATCGTCATGTCGCTATACGATAAGTTGCTTGACGATGATGACGTCGGTCCGTTTTTTGACGATGTCGACATGCCGCAGCTTATCGATCACCAGACCAAATTCGTCTCTACCCTCATGGGGGGACCGGCGTCCTTCACCGACACCCACATTGCCAATGCGCACAAGCACCTCGAGATCGACGACATGCACTTCGATCGACTCAAGGAGCTGATTGTTGAGACGCTGGAGGAGTTTAGCGTTGATACGGAAGACAGTGACGCGGTCCTCGCAGCGTTTGAGGCGCGGCGCGGGCTCTTGATTGAAACCTGATGTCCATAGAAGCCATCAACGAACAGCTCTTGCGGGCTATCGGCGTCGGTGTCGCGCTTGCCGAAATTGACACTGGGGTCTTGCGCTTTGCCAATGACACCTTTGCCGATTGGTTCGGCGCGCCCGACGACAGCACCACGATTGCCGAGGTCATGACGGGGCTCGACGCGAAAGCAGCGTTGGCAAAACTCGTGGATGAGGGACGCCATACCACCGAAGTTACGTTCAAGATGCGACGCCGTTCGATCACCGTCGCAGTCGAGTTCAATCATGCCTTAGAAGGACAAGTAGAATTGGCGGTGCTTGTCTGCCAAAATATAACGCGCATCAAGGAGCTGGAAGCAATGATCGATTCCTACTCCATGATGGTTGAACGAAACACACATGAGATCCGTCGCGAAAAGGAGCAGGTGGAGAAGCTCCTACTGAACATGATGCCGCGTGCCGCCTATGAGGAGTACAAGTCATTTGGTGTCGTGGCACCGAGGGTTTTTGAGGACGTCTCGGTTTTGACGCTGGATTTCGCCGAGTTTGGCAAGATTCTTGCGGACAACGACCCAGCGGTGATCGTAAGCGAGCTAAACGACATCTACACAGCTTTTGACAGGATTGGAGAGCAATTCGGCTGCGAGCGCGTGCGCACGACCGGCGACAGCTATTTCGCGGTTTCAGGCGTTCCAGATCCTGTGAATGACCACGCCGGATCCGTGGCCAACGCAGCTATACGCTTTTTGCGATATCTCGAACGGAGAAACACATCGCATCCCATCCAATGGTCGGCGCGGATTGGGCTCGCCTCTGGACCGGTGATTGGATCCGTGGTGGGCGTCCAGAAATACGTATACGATGTTTTCGGACCTGCCGTGGCCGCCGCGGACGTAATCCGCGCGGGCGCCTTGGCAATGCAGATCGCGGTCGATCCATCGCTTGAAGACCGGATCGACGAGCGGTTCCAGATTGCCAATGGCACCCTCGCGGAAGCCGAGAAACCAAACGCTGAAATAAGGTGAGCTCCGGGGCCATCAGCCCGGAAAGCGAGCCCTTACCGCTCCTGGAGGTGATTGGGCTTGCCGATGAGCCGATCGCACTTTTTGATGCCGACGGTCAGTTTCGCGCCGCAAATTCCGCGTTCCAGCGCCTGTTCCGGCCAATTCATGCATATCTCCGGCCCGGAGCACCCTGGGAGATGTTTCTGGTCGAAGCGCATCGGCACACGCTCTTTGACGAGGACACCCGGCGGGGCCTTTCGTTAATCGAAGACCGATTAATCGATAAGACCGGAAGCGACTATGATCTTCTCGGTCACATTCAAGGCGCTGGTCTATATCGCATTCGGCTCGGCTCGACCTCGGATGGCGGGATGGCCCTGCGGCTTTCGCCAGAAGACGACCCGGACGAGACCATGAGCTCCGAGCGCGAGCTCGAAGAGTTGATGGCCAAGGTACTCGAAGCCTGCCCAACATGCCTTACGATGGCGCGAATTGGGGATGGGCACATTCTTTATCGCTCACCCTCGGCCACCGAGCTTTTGGGGAAGGGGCTGAACAGCAAGGAGCATTTTGTCAACCGTGAGGAGCGGGCGGATTTCATCACCTCGCTTATGCCCAACGCGTGGGTCGAGGACATGCGCTTTACCGGACTGCGCGCCGACGGGACCCCCTTCCCCGCGTCGATATCCGCCAAGCTGATCGACTATAGAGGCGACGAAGTGATTGTCTCCTCAATCGAGGACCTTTCGAGCGAACTTGCTATCCAAGACGAGCTCACGCGGCAACGCGAGCAGATATTCCACGCCGAGAAGATGTCGGCCTTGGGCGAACTTCTAGCCGGTGTGGCGCATGAGCTAAACAACCCATTGTCGATTGTGGTGGGCAACGCGCAGATCCTTCTTGAAGAGGCAACCGATGCCGCGAACGGGCGTCGGATCGAGAAAATGACCGAGGCGGCCGAACGATGCGTTCGGATCGTAAAGACGTTTCTGTCCATGGCGCGCGAGCGACCGCTTGACATCGCGCCGGTCGCAGCCGAGCGCGTGGTATCGCTGGCAATCGAAGGCTTCTTGAACGGGCTGAGCGTCCCACCGATTTTGATCGAGAACAGTCTGCCAGCCGATCTTCCGATGCTGTTGGTGGATGAGGTTCAAATCGTGCAGGTGATCTCGAACCTGCTGACTAACGCCCACCACGCCATTGTCGATTCAGGCCAAGGCAGCGGTGTTCGCATCGATACCGCCGCCGCACCGCGGGCTGGTATTGTCCGGCTACGGATCGCCGATGATGGTCCGGGGATCTCGGACGCGATAGCAAAGCGGATTTTTGACCCTCTCTTCACCACGAAGGAGGTCGGGAAGGGCACCGGCATTGGGCTTGCGCTCTGCCACCGCATTGTCGGCGCGCACAAAGGAGCGATCCACCTGGACCCGACCTCCTCAAGGGGTGCGGTCTTCCTGGTCGACCTGCCGACAACCCAACCCTGATACGATTGAAACCAAGCATCGTCGGGACGGACAAACGCCTGAAACGGTCGGCGTTGAAGGTGACATCACCGAGATGACCCCATGACACGGAGGAAATGACCGATGCGTACAAATCCCGGCCTACGCGAAGTGAGGGAGCTACACGTCCTAGGGCGCCGCCCAAGGTTCTCCCGCAAAACCCAATATGTCGCCGCGGCAGTCTTGCTGGGCACAGCAGTCTTTGTGCACTGCGTGGTGCCAATGCTCTAGCGGACGCTTCAACCCCTTGGCACTCCTACCCTGCAAGATGCGCGGGCTTTCTGGCCCGCGCACGGGCCCCTATACTGCGCGTACGAGCATAGGGACCGCATGGGCAACTCCTTCAACATCATGGTCGTCGGCCAGCGCGGACGGCTGGGCTTTGAAGCATTGCTGTTTGCCGCATCCCTTCGAGCGATGGATCCGGGCTTTCGCGGACGTTTGATCATCGCCGAGCCCCAGCCCGGTCCGCTTTGGTCATTTGATCCGCGGATACAAAATGATGATGTCCGTCAAGCGCTTGCCGATCTTGGCACGGAGATTGTGCCGTTTGAGAACAGGCACTTCGGCGAAAGTTACGCCCATGCTAACAAAGCCGAGGGCTTAGCCGCTCTGCCGCAGGACGAGCCGTTTGTTTTCTTTGATAGCGATACGTTGGTGACAGGCGCCCTCAGCGCGGTTGCATTTGACTTTACCCGTCCGTCGGCCTCTATGAACCGTGAGAACACATGGCCAAAGACCGAACTCTACGGACCGGGCTACACCACAACGTGGCGCGCGCTCTACACACAATTCGATCTGAATTTCGAGAGTTCCCTAGATACGCGTTACCCCGACGAGCATTGGGAGCGCTACCTGTACTTTAATGCGGGCTGGTTCATGGGACCTGAACCGAGAAGTTTCGGCGCGCGGTTCTCCGACCTCATGGCCGCTATCCGGGACACCCCGCCACCAGAACTCGTTTGCCAGAAGCTCTTCCCATGGCTCGATCAAATTGCCTTACCGCTTATCATCCATGGCGCCGGAGGCGGACGGCCTGGGCCGGAACTCTGCGGGCTGGATGGAGACACGACGTGCCACTGGCGCGTGATGCCGCTTTTTTACGCCCGTGCCCGAGACGTGGCACTCGATGTGCTTGAGGACGTGGCTGGCTTGAACCGGCTCAAAAAGGTTCTGAAACAGCACGAACCGTTCCGCCTAATGATCTACCATGGACGCGGGCGAAAGGCGCGCGCTCTGTTCGACCAAGAAGACTTGCCGCGTCGCGAAGCAGCGATACGCAACCGGCTGAAAACCGAAGGGTTTTGGATCCGGTAACCCTGCCTGCGCAGGACACTCCAGACAGCGCGTACATGGTTCGGCTCCGAGGTTGCCGGGCCAGGGGTTATGGCAAACACAACTATGGCGTGCATCTTGATATTGTGATACCGTAACACGAGCCATGCAGCACCGCAGTGAGTGATGAGGGCAAGCTTGGCGGAGGCGCACACCAAGAGCGACGCATTTGACTATGTTGTCGACGCCATTGCGGCCGGTCTGATGCCGGCGCAATCCGACGCGCTGCGCCAGCTATTCAAGGACAATGGCGCGCGTGAACCGACGATCATTTGGTCACCCGAGCCCCAAGAACTCTTGCAACCGGGTCTCAGCCGGTTCGCCTCGGTCTGTGATAAGCTAAGCGACAGGAATGGCAGGATCACCGAGACCACGTTTGACCTTGAGCGGTTCGGTGGCCTCGCAGACTGGCTCATGCTCGTCGCGCCGGATGTCGATGGATATCGCTACCTCTACTACGGGGCTGGGATCGCCGACCACTATGGCCGCGACATGACCGGACAGACCACGGCCGAGTTTGGTGGGCACATCCAGACATTCTTTGAGGCTGTCTACCGCGCGGCCGCCGCCCGGTTCGAACGCGTGCTCACGGAACACGAGCCACCTTTGTCGGTCTTTGTGCGTTGCTGGCGTCGCCTTGTCGTCCCTGTTCTGACCGAGGACGGCCGGGAAACCGCGTTCTTTGCGGTGATCAATCTACCCGAAAACGAACTCCGCGCGGGCCTCGACTTGATTTCCGAGCAAGTCTTCGTCCTGGACGCCGATCAGGTGGTCTACTATGCAAACACCGCGGCCCGCAGCAGCTTCGCCCTCGCCGCGTCCCGCGCGCCCGGGCCGACGATGCTACAGCTCACGGGCATCGACCTCGGACCACTCCCGCCCCTTAGCGACATCTTCACCGATACTCGGCTGGCCGACAGGGTGGAGCTGTCGCTTGTTGCGGGAATCACGGAACGGCGACGGATTATGGTCTCGGCCGCGGAACATCGCGGACGGCTTTACTATGTTGTGATGATCCAGCCGCTTGAGGTCTGAGTCGGCCGGTTGCCAAGCGCGTCAGCTGTCCCTACACCCTAGGACGACCAGGGAAAGGGAAGTGAGTGATGTCAGACGTCCAGCATGGCTTCGATACCATCCAGATCCACGGCGGCGCGGCGCCGGATAGTGCCACCGGAGCACGGCAGGTCCCAATCTACCAGTCGACTGCATTCGTCTTTCGGGATGCTGAACACGCAGCGGCACTCTTCAATCTTCAGGAAATCGGCTTCATCTATTCGAGGCTGACGAACCCCACGGTTTCGGCACTGGCCGACAGGATCAACGCGCTCGAGGGCGGCGCCGGCACGATATGCTGCTCGTCGGGTCACGCGGCCCAAATCATGGCGCTGTTCCCGCTCATGGGACCAGGCTGCAACATCGTCGCATCAACGCGGCTCTATGGGGGGACGATCACGCAGTTCACGCAGACGATCAAGCGGTTTGGCTGGTCGGCGCGCTTTGTCGACACCGACGATCTCGACGCAGTCAAGGCCGCCTGCGACGACGACACGCGCGCGATCTTTTGCGAGTCGATCGCCAACCCTGGAGGATATATCACCGATCTTCCAGCCATCGCCGCAATTGCCGAGGAGGCCGGCGTGCCACTCATCGTCGACAACACGTCGGCGACAGCCTATCTGTGCCGGCCCATCGACCACGGTGCCACTCTCGTGGTGAACTCAACCACCAAATACCTGACAGGCAATGGCACGGTGACGGGTGGATCCGTGACGGATTCGGGCAAGTTTGACTGGACAGGCTCGGACAAGTTCCCTTCTCTCAGCCAACCAGAACCTGCCTATCATGGACTGGCGTTCGCGCCCGCTCTTGGACCAATGGCGTTCACGTTTCACTCGATCGCGGTGGGACTGCGCGACTTAGGCATGACGATGAATCCGCAAGGGGCCCACTACACGCTTCTTGGCATTGAAACCCTGAGTATGCGGATGCAGCGACATGTCGAAAACGCCATCAAGGTCGCAGAATGGCTCGAAGCGGACCCGCGCGTTGAATACGTCACCTATGCCGGTTTGAAATCGTCACCCTACTATGATCGTGTTGCCAAGATTTGCCCGCGGGGCGCTGGAGGGCTCTTCACCTTCGCGTTGACCGGCGGATACGATGCCTGCATCAAGCTCATCGACAATGTCAACATGTTCAGCCATGTAGCCAATCTCGGGGATGCCCGGTCGCTCATAATCCACTCGGCTTCGACAACCCACCGTCAGCTCACCGAAGAGCAACAAATTGCGGCTGGCGCGGCACCGAATGTCGTGAGGGTCTCGATTGGAATCGAGGACGCGGATGACATTATCGCCGATCTCGACCAAGCACTGGCAGCGGCAAGCGGCTAAAGGCCGCTTGCGCCGCGCGACTGATCCGTAGCGCCAGGCGGCGGCATCTCCCGCGCTGCTTTACCGGGGTTTCTATCAAGGCCCGACGCAGCGGTTGGACATACACGACCTTGCCAAGACGGCTCTACGTCATCCGCCGTCGGGGACAAC
>JBCCKB010000078.1:0-11272 GCA_039027595.1 Pseudomonadota bacterium
ACCGTGGTGATGGTTCCGCTCGTGCCGATGATCTGCAGGCCGTCGCGCGGCGCGCGCCCGGCTTCGTACGGCGAGAATCCGGCCAGCTTTTCCTCAAAGAAACAGCTCATCAGCGCAAACCGTGCGGCATCGTCGGCAACATCGTTGAACTGCTCTCGAAGCGTCGCGACACCGAGTGGGACCGAGATCCAATCAACCACCCTTGCTGCGGGAAACGGTGTCTTGGGGGTGGCAAACCCGGCATGGAGACGCATGATCGCGCGCGGCCGCTCAACCCGGGGCACGCGGGTAAGGTCAATCCAAACGAGCTCGGTCGAGCCACCGCCGATGTCGACCACCAACAACTGCTGCGTCCGCGTCGACACCAACGGAGCGCAAGACACCACCGCCAGCCTGGCCTCCTCTTCGGGTTCGATGATCTCAAGCTCCAGATCCGCCTCGCGATGCACCATATTGATGAATTGCTTGGCATTGCTTGCCCGCCGGCACGCCTCGGTTGCGACAAGCCGCATGCGCATGACGTCGTGCTTCTTGAGTTTTGATTGGCAGATCCGAAGCGCCTGAACCGTGCGTTGCATCGAGCCGCGTGACAGCCGCCCGTTTGTTTCCAATCCGTGACCAAGCTGCACTGACTTCGAGAAACTGTCCACGACATGAAACTGGTTGCCCTTGGGTTGGGCAATCAGCATACGGCAACTATTCGTGCCAAGATCCAACGCAGCATAGAGCTCCGCTCGATCCGGCGGACGTGGCGCGGCACGCTCGACCTCGATCGGGAGCGCGCCCGCACCATCCAAGCGCTCGGGCGGCATCTCGCCCTCCAATTTTGAGTTGTGTTTGATGCTAGGGGTCAGGACATGACCGTGCAAGGCCTGAAGCCGGACACATGATTTTCATGAGAATTTCTCGGGCAACGCCCCCTGGATTGCCGCATATCTTTGCCCCAAATTAGCCACAACGTCGCTTGTAGTGCGCCCAAGGTCGAAAACGCGCAGTGTGTTCGGGTGCAGCGGGCGTAGGAGGGACCGAACGTGAGGAATCGCCAATGCCCGAAGTCACTGTTGTCTACTGGAGGGATATCCCGGCCCAGGTGATTGTGGGCAAAGGGCGTCGCGGCGCAAAGAAACAGCTTCCAGAGCGCTTTGAACAGGCGATTGACCGAGCCGCGATGAAGACGGGCGCGGCTAAAACGGACGCCTATCTCGCAGAATGGCGCAAAGCGGCACCTTACGAGATGGAAGGTGACGCGAGTGCGGTCGCCGAAGCTGAGGCTGCGCGGATAGATGTGGAATACGATCGCGACCGGATCCGGGCGCTGATCGATAATGATGGTTGGGCGTGACGCCCAAGAACCTAAGGGAGGCTCTGATGGCCCTTTTGCAGTTCAAGCGCAAGGACGCGCCAAAGCCCCCTGCCCCGGCCGTGGAGGCGTTTCTCGATGGGTACTCTATCGAGGTCATGCCGCGCACCGCGGAGAAGGTCGACGACTTCCGTGCGCTTTTGCCCAAAGGAACGCGCGTCTACATCGCGCATATCGATGGCACCGATATCGATGACATGGTCAGGACCGCCGCGAGGTTGGCCAAGGATGGCTACCGGGTCATGCCGCATTTTCCAGCCCGATCGATCGCATCGGCTTCGGTGCTAAACGACTGGATCGCGCGATACCAAGGCGAAGCGGGCGTGGATCAGGCACTCCTTCTCGCGGGCGGCATCCCCGAGGCTCATGGCGCGTTCCACTCGTCGATGGAGCTCATCGAAACCGGGCTTTTCGACAAGGCCGGGTTTACGCGGCTCCACGTGGCGGGCCACCCCGAAGGCAATCGAGACATTGACCCAGATGGCGGCGACGCGAATGTCATGGCCGCGCTTAGGTGGAAACAGGCCTTCTCGGAGCGGACCGACGCAAAGATGGCCCTTGCCACCCAATTCGCCTTCGACGCAGATCCGATCATTGCCTGGGTCAACCGACTCCAGGCCGAAGGGATCAAGATGCCCATCCATATCGGCATTGCCGGCCCGGCAAAACTTCAGACGCTCATTCGATTTGCCATTGCCTGCGGGGTCGGTCCATCCCTGAAGGTTCTTCAGAAGCGCGCCATGGATGTCACAAAGCTTGTCCTGCCCTATACGCCAGCCGACGTCATCGGCGCCTTGGCGGAACATAAGGCCTCCAATCCCGCCTTCGGTGTCGAGGCGGTGCATTTCTTCCCCTTGGGTGGTATCAAAACCTGCGCTGAATGGGCGATCGAAAACGGCGGCCGCTCGGCGATCCCTGCGAGCGCTGCCTGAGAAGGAGATGGCACATGCAGCACTTCTCTTCGACCTCGACGGGACGCTGATCGACAGCGATCCGCTGCATGCGCAAGTCTTTATCGACATCTTCGCCGCGCGCGGACGGTCGATCGATCTGGACTACTATGTTCGCCACATGCATGGCTGCATCAACACCGAGATCTTCGCGGAGCACTTTCCCGAGCTGGATGCGCAGGAAGAGCATCTCGCGAAGGAAGCCGCGTTCCGGGATCTGCTGGCGAAAAATGTCGAGCCAACACCAGGGGCCCGATCGCTGATTGATCGGGCAAAGGTGGCCGGTTGGGGTTTGGCCGTTGTCACCAATGCATGCCGGCCCAACGCCGATGCGATGTTGAAGGCGCTCGGGCTCACTGCTCTGTTCGATGTCGTTGTGGTGGGTGATGAGGAAACCGCGTGCAAGCCCGCGCCGGACCCCTATCTAAGCGCCATGAGGACGCTTGGGGTGGATCCCACGCGGGCCGTCGCCTTTGAGGACAGCCGGACCGGACTTGCTGCGGCCCGCGCCTCTGGCGCATTCACTGTCGGCCTGCGCACGAGCCTCAATGCGGCCGAGCTGCAAGATGCCGGCGCCGAGATCACAATAGCCGACTTCACCGACCCGGCTCTCGGGTCCGCCATAGACCGCCTCGCAGGAGCATATATATGACCCGCACCATCCTTGAATCGAAGTCCAAGACAGTGGTGATCGGCTTCGATGAGCCCTTCTGTGTGATCGGTGAACGGATCAACCCCACGGGCCGCAAGAAGCTGGCCGCCGAGCTGGAAGCGAGCGACTTCTCCACCGTGGAAAAAGACGCGCTTGAGCAAGTTGCGTGCGGCGCGATGGTGCTCGATGTGAACGCAGGCGTTGTCTATAACTCGAACCCCAACCCCAACGAAACCGAGCCGCCGCTCATGCGCAAGATGCTCGAGCTCGTTCAGGGCCTGGTCGACGTTCCGCTATGTATTGATAGCTCGGTGCCCGGCGCGCTTGAGGAAGGCCTGAAGGTTGCCGAAGGTCGCCCACTCTTGAACTCGGTGACCGGGGAAGAAGAGCGGCTAGAGGCCATCCTGCCCTTGGTGAAGAAGTACAACGTTCCAGTTGTTGCCATCTCGAACGACGACACCGGGATTTCGGAAGATCCCGAGGTGCGGTTCGCGGTCGCCAAGAAAATCGTGGAGCGCGCCGCCGATTTCGGGATCCCAGCACATGATATCGTCGTTGATCCGCTGGTGATGCCTGTCGGAGCGATGGCGAGTGCGGGCCAGCAGGTGTTCGCCCTGGTCCACAAGCTCCGCTACGAGTTGGGCGTGAACACAACCTGCGGTGCCTCCAACATCTCGTTCGGTCTTCCGCATCGCCACGGCATAAACGCGGCATTCCTGCCCATGGCAATCGGCGCGGGGATGACGAGTGCAATCATGAACCCCGTGCGCCCGGTCGAGATGGAAGCAATACGTGCCGCGAATTTCCTGATGAACCACGACGCAAATGGCGGCGAATGGATCAAGTTCGCGCGTGTCCTCGACGACGTGAACGCGGGCAAGTCGTTTGCGGAGGCTTCCCAGTCCGCTGCTCAGCCCGCGGGCCGAGGCGGCCGCGGTGGTCGGGAAGGCCGCAGACGCCGCGCCTGAAGCCTAGTTCACTAAGCGTATTCAGAGTGTTGTAAGATGAAGCTCAGCTCCCTCATGCTACCGCCCAAGCATCATGTGGAGCGGCCAAAGGATCATCAAATAGGTGGTTGCCAAGGGCAATCCAATCATCAGCCCCACAAGCGCCAAATCAATGCTTGTGACAAGTCCGACCACCATAAAAAGAAGCGCTGCGCACATGAATACGGCCGGCAAGAGCGCCGCAACATGCCAACCGTCGCGCATCCGATGGAGCGCGGTCCACTGCAAAACAACGTAAAGCAGCGGCACAGCAAGAACAATCTGTCCAGTCATCAACCCTCGTTTCCAAATCGTTGGCTCCCATCGCCCAAAAATCATTTGCCGTGGTCTCGGCTGGCTTCAACGGGTGGAATGGGCACGCAAGACTCATGGGCAATTTCGTGCCGCGACACCGGTTCCGCATCGGCGGTAAACCGGTTTAAGGGTGCGACACGTAGCAGCGGAGCAACAGAGCATGGCTGATGACGCGCTGGTGATTTTCACCCCCTCCGGCAAGCGCGGAAGATTCGCTGTCGGAACGCCCATTCTTTCGGCAGCGCGCTCGCTCGGTGTTGACCTCGATTCGGTCTGCGGCGGGCGCGGCATCTGCTCCAAGTGCCAGGTCACGCCGGGCATCGGCGAATTTCCAAAGCACGGTCTCACTGTGGCTCACGACGCGCTCTCGGCCTGGAACGCAGTGGAAGAGCGCTACGACCAGAAACGGGGGCTCATCAAGGGGCGCCGGTTGGGCTGTCAGGCGCAAATCCAGGGCGACGTGGTGATCGATGTGCCTCCCGAGAGCCAGGTTCATCGTCAGGTGGTACGCAAGCGCGCCGAGACACGGGACATCACACTCAATCCGGCGGTGCGTCTCCATTACATTGAGGTTGAAGAGCCCGACATGCACGAACCCTCGGGCGACGCGGAACGGGTGGTCGCGGCGCTTGAGGCACAATGGGGAGTTGAAGACGCAGAAATTGGGCTCAGGGTACTCCAAAGCCTACAAACCATGTTGCGGAAGGGCTCCTGGAAGGTCACCTGCGCCGTGCGTCATGATCCCGGCCGCGAAGCACCCACGATCCTTCATGTCTGGCCAGGCTTCTACGAGGGCCGCGTGGCCGGTTTGGCGGTGGATCTCGGATCCACGACAATCGCGGGCCATCTTTGTGATTTGACCACCGGGGAGGTCCTCGCCTCCTCGGGCCTGATGAACCCGCAGATCAGGTTTGGCGAGGATCTGATGAGCCGCGTCAGCTATTCAATGATGAATGAAGGTGGCGCCCTGGAAATGACCGAGGCCGTCCGGGACGGCATGAACCGACTGACCGCAGACATCGCCGCCGAAGCCGGTCTGGCGCCCCAAGACATCTTCGACGCGGTGATTGTGTGCAACCCTGTCATGCATCACCTGTTGATCGGCGTTGACCCCTACGAGCTGGGCCAAGCACCATTTGCGTTGGCCACCTCGGGAGCGATCAATCTCTCGGCACGTGAGTTGGATCTCGATCTACATCCACAGGCCTCGGTCTACCTATTGCCGTGTATTGCCGGGCATGTGGGGGCGGACGCGGCGGCGGTCACACTTTCCGAAGCGCCAGAGAAATCGGATGATCTGGTCTTGGTGGTGGATGTGGGCACCAATGCGGAAATCCAGTTGGGAGACCGCGCTGGGGGCGTATTGGCGTGTTCCTCACCCACGGGTCCGGCCTTCGAGGGCGCGCAGATCTCATCCGGACAGCGGGCGGCTCCAGGCGCGATTGAACGGGTCGAGATTGACCCAGACACCAAGGAGCCGCGCTACCGGGTGATCGGCTGCGATCTATGGTCGGATGCGCCAGGGTTTGAAGACGCAATTGCGGCAACGGGCGTCACGGGCATTTGCGGATCGGGCATCATCGAGGCCGTGGCGGAAATGCGGATGGCCGGATTGCTCGACGCCTCCGGTCTGATTGGATCGCCCGAGCAGACCGGAACGTTGCGTTCGGTGCGTGATGGGCGCACATACGCCTACTCCCTTCGAGGCGCTGGACCGGACACGCGTGCGATCCTCGTGACCAATCCCGATATCCGTGCCATTCAGATGGCAAAGGCGGCTCTCTACGCCGGAGCGCGCCTTCTCATGGACAAACGCGGGGTCGACCGCGTTGACCGTGTTGTTCTTGCTGGCTCCTTTGGCGCGCATATCTCACCGAAACACGCCATGGTCTTGGGAATGATTCCTGATTGTCCGCTTGATAAGGTGACATCGGCAGGGAACGCGGCGGGCACCGGAGCGCGCATCGCTCTTCTAAACCGCGAGGCCCGAGCCGGGATTGAGGCAACCGTCGGCGGGATCCAAAAGATCGAAACGGCGGTCGAGCCGCGGTTCCAGGAACATTTTGTCAATGCCTCGGCGATCCCCAACGCCGCGGACCCCTTCCCCACTCTCGCGCAGACGGTGCCCCTGCCGGACGTGAGTTTCAATGCCGGCGATAGCGCCGGAGCAGCGCAGGGCCGCGGCCGCCGCCGACGGCGCGGCTAACCGGCGAACACGCCACAAGGGCAAAGCCAGTTCTCACCGCGCCCGGCATGAGTTTTGCAGCACGGCCTGTCCTGCGCATATCCAAACACGTCTACGTCCGTTGAGCCGCGCGGCCTCGGTGATTTCGACGCGTTGCCCTGGCTCGGGGAGCGTTTAGGCGATGTTTGCTTCAGGCTTGAAATTTCAAACTTGAAATAAATCGCACCGCCGAACAAACTGACCCCGAATCGACTGAGGGAGTGGCGCATGCGTATTGCGTGCCTCGGAGGCGGACCTGCGGGTCTCTACTTCGCAATCTCGATGAAGCTCCGGGAACCGTCCCACGAGATCGTGGTCATCGAGCGTAATCGCGCCGATGACACGTTCGGCTGGGGCGTGGTGCTCTCGGATGAGACACTCGAGAACCTCAAGGCAAACGATCCCGAAAGCGCCGGAGCCATCGCGGAGCGTTTCGCCTACTGGGATGACATTGCCGTGGTCATCAAAGGCACCCGAACCAAGAGCACAGGCCACGGCTTTTGCGGCATCGGGCGCCGTCAACTGCTCATTATTTTGCAATCTCGTGCCCGGGACTTGGGCGTAGATCTGCGTTTTGAAACTGAGTTCGAAGACCTCGAGACCTACCGTCGCGACTACGATTTGGTCATCGCGGCCGATGGGCTCAACTCACGAGCGCGCGACGCCTATCGAGACACGTTCAAGCCCGAAATTGACCGTCGTCCCTGCCAGTTCGTATGGCTCGGAACGCAGCAGACCTTTGCCGATGCGTTCACGTTCATATTCGAGGACACGCCAAAGGGTTGGATCTGGGCGCACGCCTATCAGTTCGATGATCAGACGGCGACGTTCATCGTTGAGTGCAGCCAAGCGACGCACGACGCGTTTGGCTTTGCCGAGATGTCCCAGGACGCCTCGATCGCCACCTGTGAGGAGATTTTCCAAGCGCATCTCGGCGGGCACCGGCTCATGACCAACGCCGGCCATATTCGAGGTTCGGCGTGGATCCGGTTTCCACGGGTTCTCTGCGAAAGCTGGAGCCACGAAAATCTCGTGCTCCTGGGTGATGCCGCGGCAACGGCGCATTTCTCAATCGGGTCGGGTACGAAGCTTGCGCTCGAATCGGCGATTGCGTTGGCGGACGCGCTTCAGAGCGAGAACGACATTGCATCGGCCTTTGCGACCTACCAGCATGATCGGCGTATCGAGGTGCTTCGGCTTCAATCAGCGGCACGCAACTCCATGGAATGGTTTGAAAATGTCGAGCGATACCTCGATCTCGATCCGATTCAGCTCAACTATGCCTTGCTGACGCGAAGCCAGCGGATCAGCCACGAAAATCTGCGGATGCGGGATCCCGGCTGGCTTGGTCGCGCGGAAGCCTGGTTCATGAGCCAGGCGGGTGCGCCCGCCAACACCCCCCCGCGCGCGCCAATGTTCGCGCCCTTCCGGCTCCGGGGAATGGAGCTTAAGAACCGCGTCGTCGTGTCACCAATGGCGCAATACAAGGCCAAGGATGGGTGCCCGACCGATTGGCATCTCGTCCATCTTGGCGAACGCGCCAAGGGCGGTGCGGGTCTTGTCTTTACAGAAATGACCTGCGTGGCCGCGGACGCTCGGATCACACCCGGATGCCCTGGCCTCTACACGCGCCAACACGAGCAGGCTTGGCGGCGGGTCACCGATTTTGTCCACGCCGAGACAGACGCCAAGATCGCCCTTCAACTTGGTCACGCCGGCCGCAAGGGCTCGACAAGGCTTGGTTGGGAGGGCATGGACGCGCCGCTACCTGACGGCAACTGGGACCTGGTTTCGGCCTCGGCCATTCCATGGTCCCAGGACAACGGGACCCCCCGCGAGGCCTCGACTGAGGACATGGCCGCGATCAAGGCCGCGTTCGTGGCAGCGGCCAAGCGCGCGGCTCGGGCGGGCTTTGACATGCTCGAGCTGCACGCGGCTCATGGGTATCTCCTGTCCTCGTTCATTTCGCCCCTGTCGAATGTTCGATCCGATGCCTATGGCGGCAGTCTTGAAAACCGGATGCGCTATCCGCTGGAGGTGTTCCAAGCGGTTCGCGACGTCTGGCCGGAAACGCGTCCGATGTCGGTTCGGATATCCGCCAATGATTGGGTGGGCGACCGGGGCGTGACCGCCGACGAGGCCGTGGCGATCGCGACGATGTTTGGCGAGGCTGGAGCCGATCTAATCGATGTCTCGGCGGGCCAGACCTCAACCGACGCAGAACCTGTCTATGGGCGCATGTTCCAAACTCCGTTCAGCGATCGGATCCGAAACGAAGCCAGGGTGCCGACCATGGCCGTCGGCAACATTTACGAGGCCGATCACGCCAATTCCATTCTGCTGGCCGGGCGGGCTGATCTGGTCGCCATCGCGCGACCGCATCTGAGCGATCCTTACTGGACGCTTCGGGAGGCGGCGAAGATCGGTGACCGCGCAGCGCCAGACTGGCCCCTTCCTTACCTGGCAGGCCGCGACCAGCTTTGGCGGCTAAGTGACCGCGAGGCGGAGGAGTTCCGGGCATGAGGCGTGTTCTGGTCACCGGCGGCGGGACGGGAATTGGACGAGCGATCGCCCATGCCTTCGCAGAGGAAGGCGACATCGTGACGATCTGCGGACGCCGCATCTCGCCCCTGGAGGACAGCGCGCGGGGACGCGAGATCGAGATCCGTCAAGCGGATATCACTCGCGAGGCCGATGTGGCGTCGCTTTTTGACAGCCCCTACCAAGTCGTGGTGGCCAATGCGGGGTTTGGAAAGGCAAGCAAGCTTGCCGAAACCTCGCTCGCCGATTGGACCGCGACAGTGGAGACGTCGCTGACGGGGACGTTTCTGACCTTCCGCGAGGCGCTCCGAGGGATGGGCCCAGGAGGGCGGCTCATCGCGATCGCCTCGACAGCCGCCCTACAAGGAGGGGCCAATATCGCGGCATATGCCGCCGCCAAGCACGGCGTGCTGGGCCTGGTGCGCTCGCTGGCGCACGAAGTGGCCAAACGAGATATCACCTGCAACGCCGTCTGTCCGGGCTTCGTTGACACGCCCATGGCTGACGCGGCGGTGGAAAGCTTGATGGCGCGGTTGGACATCGACCGCGGGGATGCCGTCGCCAAGATCGTCGCGGGAAACCCGGTCGGGCGCATGATCACTCCACGCGAAGTGGCCAAGGCGGTTCATTATCTGGCGGGCGCGGAGGCCGCGATGGTGAACGGTCACGCGCTCAGCCTCTCCGGAGGTGAGATATGAGCCGTGCCGCCCAAAGATCCGCCGACATTTGCTCGAAGGCGCGCCTTCGTCTCTGGCTAAAGCTCTTGAAGGCGACGGGGGCAATCGAGACCGAGATCCGGCGCCGCTTGCGAGAGGAATTTGATACAACACTCCCGCGCTTTGACGTTATGTCGGCGCTGGCCCGGCATCCAGAGGGCCTCAAGATGAGCGAGATTTCGGGCCTTCTTCGGGTATCCAATGGGAACGTTACGGGGATCGTCGACCGCCTCGCGGAGGAGCGCCTCGTCCTTCGCGTCGCTGTACCAGGTGACAAGCGCGCACATCGCGTGCACTTAACCCAGGCTGGAACAGAGCTTTTTGCCCGACAAGCCGCGGCCCATGAACTTTGGATCGACGGCCTCCTGAAGACGTTAGATGGGACGGATCTGGACGCCATGTCGTCACTTCTGACTAGGCTGAACGACATGACGAGGGGTGAGCGCGGGACATGTTGAGGGAGAGCGTACATTTCGCCTGCCAAATCGATGGCCCCGTGGCGCGCGTGGCGCTGGACCGGCCAGAGCGGAAGAACCCCCTCACATTCGAAAGCTATGCCGAGTTGCGTGACTGGTTTCACGCGCTGCGCCTGGAGGACGAGATCGGCGCGGTCGTGTTCGCGTCGACCGGGGGCAACTTTTCGTCGGGTGGCGACGTGCACGAGATTATTGGACCGCTCACGCGCATGGGTACGAAAGAGCTGTTGGCGTTCACGCGCATGACGGGCGACCTGGTCAAGGCGATCATCGGCTGTGGCAAGCCCGTCGTGGCCGCCGTTGACGGAGTTGCCGCGGGCGCGGGTGCAATTCTTGCCATGGCCGCGGACCTAAGGATCGCAACGCCCGGCGCGAAGGTCGCGTTTCTTTTTAATCGAGTGGGTCTCGCGGGCTGCGACATGGGTGCCTGCGCGATCCTGCCCCGGATCATCGGGCAGGGCCGGGCGGCGGAGCTTCTCTATCTCGGGCGCTCGATGTCGGCCGAGGAGGGGCGCGACTGGGGCTTCTTCAACCGACTTGTGGCGCCGGAGGCTCTTGACGCAGAGGCGATGACCCTCGCGAGGGCGATCGCCGAGGGGCCAGCCTTCGCCCATATGATGACGAAAACGATGCTAGCTCAGGAATGGTCGATGAGCGTGGAGCAGGCCCTCGAGGCAGAGGCGCAAGCTCAGGCGATCTGCATGCAGGGAAACGATTTCCGGCGTGCCTTCGAGGCCTTCGTCGCGAAACACCAACCCGAGTTCAAGGGAGACTAGAACAGACGTGCGGAACCGCCCGCCACACCCAGAGCAATCAAGGCCGGAAAAAGGAGCCAATGCCCGACGATACCTATCTTGACTGGCCGTTTTTCGACGCGTCGCATCGCGACTATCAGGCATCGCTCAAGGCCTGGGCCGCTTCTCATCTCCGCGATGGCGGGGCGCCAAACGTGGACGAGCGGTGCCGCCGGCTTGTCTCTTCCCTGGGCGAGGCGGGGTTGTTGGCGCGCTCCGGCAACCCGGATGGCCAGTTTGATGTGAGGGCGCTTTGTC
>JBCCKB010000079.1:0-11262 GCA_039027595.1 Pseudomonadota bacterium
CGCCTCTTGAAGGACATATCGGGAAAGGCCCACTGACTGTCCTTGATGTTGGCGCCAACACGGGCACCTGGACGAAAGCCTGGCTCGATGCCTTTGGCGACCGCACGACATCGGTCCATATGTTCGAGCCGCATTCCCGAAACGTCAAAGAGATCCGACGCCGGATCGCCGAAGGGTTTTTTGACGAGATCGGGGTGGGCTGGGCCTCGAAGCTTCGGATCGTCCCTCAGGCCGTGGGCGCCAAGAGCGCGCGGGCGCCGCTGCGCTTTGGCCTTGCTGAGGCCCGCGTGTCCTCGCTCGCCCAAGCGACAAGTCGGCTCATGGGGCTGGAGGCGTCGCTCGGGGAGGTGGAGACGGTGCCTGTGACAACGCTCGACACCTATCTCGCCTCGGTGGATCTACCCCATATCAATGTGCTTCGGATTGGCACCGAAGGGTTTGAATTGCCCGTGCTCCAGGGTGCGGCAGCCGCCCTGAGGTCAGGGCGCATTGGCACGATCCTCTTCGAGTTTGGCATGCATCAGCTTGCGTCGCGCCACACGCTCGAGGACTTTTGGACGCTCCTTGAACCCCTGGAGTATCGCTTTCATCGCTTTGGGCTCGGTCGTCGCGGCTGGGGCTTGACGCCCATCACCGAGTACCGGCGCGGACTTGAAGAGTTGCATACGATCAATGTCTTCATGGCGCAGCGACCGCCGCGCACGACATAATCTTTCCACTCCCAGCAAGATTGTTGCAAGAATTGGGGCTGCACGGTAACAACGTCTCCATGTTTCTTCGGGGGGACCATGGCGGGCAACAAACTCGACCCCATTGATCGCAAGATCCTCGCCGAACTTCAGGCGGATGGCCGGATGACGAATGTCGAGCTTGCGCGCCGCGTGGGCATCTCGGCACCGCCCTGTCTGCGCCGGGTGCGGACGCTCGAAGAGGAAGGCTACATCAGCGGGTATCACGCCCGGGTCAATGCAAGGCTCTTGAACTTCGAGGTTCAGGTTTTCGCCTCGGTCGGATTAACGAGCCAGGCCGAAGCCGACCTTTCGGCGTTCGAGGCGCTCTGCCGGTCCTGGCCCCTGGTCCGCGAGTGTCACATGCTGAACGGCGAGGTCGATTTCATCCTGAAATGCGTGGCCCCCGACCTCTCGACATTCCAGAGTTTCCTGACGGGGCAACTCACCGCTGCCCCGAATGTCGCGAGCGTAAAGACCTCGCTTGTGATCCGCGCTGCAAAGGATGCCGCAGGTGTCCCGTTCGAGGTCTTGGAAGAGCGCCTGGCTCGGACGGCCTAGCGCTCTTGCCGGGGTCCTTAGACGATTTCGAACGTGCCGCCATCTTGGGTTTCGAAGCGCGGCCAAAGCACGCGGCCGAACCCTTGGAGCGATGACATATGCGGGAACAGCGACATGAAGACGTCGCGCAGCTCGGTGCTCATGGAGTAATGCGCGTCCGGACCCGGGTGATAGGTTTCCACGTCGATGCCGCCGGCGCGGATCACGTGATGCCCGTCCAAGGCCAAGTGGTACACGCGAACCGGCGAGACCGGGGTTAGGGCGACGACGCCGACACCGTCTTCAAAGGAGGTCACGGGGGCAAGGGCCGCTTCGGAGCCGAGGGCTTGGCGGATTACCGGATCGCGGTTCAGGATCCGCGCCGCCGGACCAAAGGTGACATCGGTCGTTGGGCGGCCGAAGCCCAGCGCATCCGCGGTCACGCGGTACAGCCGCTGCGAGCCCTCATCGGCCACGGGCGCTCCGGGGATCATCGTCATCGCGCCGACCCAACGCAGCTGCTGATGCTCGCCGCTCGCGGTCTCGATCATCATGCCAGGGACAAGGTCCTCGACAGCCACGGGGCCTTCGGCGGTGTTAATGACAGCGCCATGGGCAAAGGCGCTAAAGGCTTGCTCGAAGATTGGCATGGCCGGGGCGACGCGCAGAAAGTCGTCAACATTGCCGTCATCGTCGATCCAGGTGACTTCGTAGCGCCGCGTCATGCCAAGGGTTTTGGGCGCAGATTGGGCCGGGGCATTTTGTCCGGCGCTGCGAATTGTCCAAGGCTTGTGGCGGCGTACGACGGACGTGCCCGTTGAAACAGGGTTGGGTAGGCTCATGCGATCAGTCCTCGCGGTCTGGTCACATCTGCATCGGCCCCCACCGAAACACTCGTTACCTGCAGAATGACTGGTTACACTTCGTTTACGCAGACCGGTATGACTTTAAACACTCGGGTTTGTCAAAAATCCGAGGTTAATGGGCCGTTAAGCGCCGTCAAATCCAAGCCTCGGTGGCGGATTGTTTCAGGTTTTTAGACGATGGCGCGGAACCGCCGGGAGCTTGCCGCGAATCGGAACAAAAAAATGGCGGCTTCCCACGAAGCCGCCACAGTGATGAACACGAGGGAACGTAGATTAAGCCCGCATGCGGCTTGGCTTTTGCCCATCGATGGCGCGGAGGGACGCAGAGAGACGGACGCGGTTGCCGCGTTGCCAAGGAAGCGGATCTTGGGGCTTCCCGGCCCCGCGCAGAACCGATGTGATCCAGCGCTTTTTCAAGCGGATGGTAAGCGTCATCTCTTGTCTCCCGTTGCGCCCCTCTGGGCCTGATGAAGCCTGCCTCGAGCGGGATACTTCCGATCCCATGAGCGGTACACTGCCGCCTCATTGGGGCGTTGATTTGGCGTCGGCGACGGTTTTCTCCGCTCGCCGAAAGTGTCGCTTCGGGCCGCCATAGGCGCGGCGAAATTCCGGCCTTAACCATCTGAAATAAGGCGGTTTCGGAAGAAACGCCCGACAATGTCCACGGGTTGCGCGGGATTGTTTCTGTGCAGGCGTTGGAGCGCGCGCGTTCACCATGTCACAAAGCCGCCACATTTCGCGCGGCCCAAGCGGCCTACAGGCGAATCACAGAGATCAGTCTTCCGTAGTCCGCTTCCTTGCGGTGGACGCTGCGGCGGTACGAGAAAAACCGCTCGGGGTCAGAATATGTGCAGTGCCGTGTCCAAGCCGCTTCGCCAACACCGGCACGCCGCAAGCGCGAAAGCGCGTAACCGGGCAGGTCGAACAGCATCCGGTCACCGGCGCCGTCGGAAAAGAACCGCGCGTTCTCGGGGTCGGCCTCTCGGAAGGCATCGAAGAACTCGGGCCCCACTTCGTAGTTTGCCTGGCTGATCGCTGGTCCAAGCACCGCGTGGATTGTGGCCCGATCGGCTCCGAGCGTCTCCATGGCATCGAGCGTTGCCTCGAGAACTCCGGCAAGAGCGCCCTTCCAGCCCGCATGCGCCACGCCAATCACCCCGGCCGCTGGATCGGCGAATAACACGGGCAGGCAATCCGCCGTCAAGATCGCAAGCGCGACCCCGGGCCGCGACGTGACAATGGCGTCAGCGCGCGGCGGAACGCCCTCGATCGGGCCATCGGCGGTCACCACGTCCGGCGAATGGACCTGGTGCACGCTGACCAAGTGTTTGGGTGGCACCCCCATGGCCTGGGCCACGCGAGCGCGGTTAATCGCCACGACTTCCGACTGGTCAGAAGACCCCAAGCCGCAATTCAGGCCGCCAAAGACCCCAGAACTGGCGCCGCCGCGACGCGTGAAGAAGCCGTGCTGGGCCCGGTTGAGCAGATCGGAGGTGAGAATTTCAAGGGTCACTCTGAAAATCCCGGCGGAGGCGACGCGTCTCTGGGGTAGAAAGCCATCGCCTTGAACAGCGTTCCCATTTCCTCTGGCGCCGTCAAGCGGCGGGATGCGGCCAAGTGACTTTCCAGGTCCTTGCCGGCCAGCGCTTGAGCAAGGACCTGTGCGCGAATGTCAATCCCGAGCCGTTTTAAGAACGTCCCTTGCGGCACCATGGAACTGTGCCGGGCACCGGCGGCGTCCGCTGCCCGCGCCAAGCTTTCGAACTCCACATGCGCGGTCAGGTCTGCGTTGCCGGGCCTCTGCAGCGGATCACAATAGGCGTGCTCCGCGATGGCTTGCAGTGTATCCCCGCGTGATCGCCAGTCTCCGTAATCAATGATCAAGGCCGCGCCACCGCGTTGTTCGATGAGCCCCGCGATGGTCTGTCCATCCGAGACCGCCTGGGCCCGCCATTCGACAAGGTCCCCTTCGGATGTGTCCGCGAGCCGATGCGCCAGCTCGGCCGGCGCACTTGGCGGAGAGAGCGCGAACGCGAGCTCACCCTCGTCGCTCAGTGCGATCACCCGCTCACGCCAACCCTCTGCGGATCGGGCGAACTGACGTATCGGCAACACGTCGAAATACTCGTTAGCCACGAGATAGAGCGGTTCATCGATGCGCTCGAGCCCGGCCACAGTGTCGAGCCACATCGGAGAAAAAGCTCCGAGCCGCTCGGACTGTGCGGCACGCAGAGCCGGCGATATCTCGACGAGACAAACTCTCAGCGCCTCGTGAAAGCCCGGGACTTTACGCGTTACGCGAAGAATGTCGGCCATGAGCGTGCCTCGGCCCGGACCGAGTTCGGCGAGCGTGAAACGCGGCGGTCGGCCCTGGTGAGTCCAGCTCTCCGCAAGGCAAAGTCCGATCAGTTCACCAAACATCTGGCTGATCTCTGGCGCCGTTGTAAAATCCCCAGCGACCCCCAAGGGATCGCGCCGTGTATAGTAGCCATGCGTGGGGTGACCCAGGCAAAGGGCCATGAACTGAGCAATGGTCATTGGCCCGGTCTGCTTGATCCAACTGACGAGTTCGGACGCGAGCGGCGTCATGCAGACTTGGATCTTCGCGCAAGGAGGTGCGCCGCGGCGAGGATTGCCAGACCAAGCGCCACCATTGGCAGCGACAACAGCTGGCCCATGGTGATACCGGACCAGCCCCATTGCAGAACAAAGCCCATGGGATTGTCCAGCGTGATGAATTGCGGATCGGCTTGCCGGAAGTATTCCACGATGAACCGGCCAATTCCGTAGCCTGCCAGGAAAAGCCCGGTCATTTGGCCAGGTACCTTGAGCCCGCCCCGTCCGAAAGCAATTACGAGCAGGAGACCTCCAAGGAGCAGCCCCTCGAGCCCGGCCTCGTAAAGCTGGGAGGGGTGGCGGGCGCAAAGCCCATCGACGCCGGGGCAGCTTTGAGCGCGCAAGCCGGGAAAGATCACCCCCCATGGCATGTCGGTGGGTCTGCCCCAAAGCTCGGCATTGACGAAATTGGCGATCCGGCCAAGCAGCAATCCCGGAGGCGTGGCAATCGCCAAAAGATCGGCCGCGCCCACCAAAGACACACCAAATCGCCGGCTAAAGAGCAAAAGCGCCAGCCCGACACCCAAAAGCCCGCCGTGAAACGCCATGCCGCCTTCCCAAACCTTCAGAATGTCGAGCGGGTTCTCCAAGTAGTAGGCGGGTTGGTAGAAGAACACGAACCCGAGCCGCCCGCCAAGGATGATACCGACGATAATCCAGGTGAGAAGTTCGTCCACCTCCTCGGCGACCATCGGGGTCTCTCGGTGCCAAAGGGCGGAGCGTGCCACGGCTCGCCGGATAATCCACCAGCCAATCAGGATGCCGCCGATATAGGCAAGCGCGTACCAGCGAAGCGCCAAGGTCAGGGGGCCAATCTCCACCGAGAAGAGCACGGGGTCGATGTCGGGAAACGGGAGCGCCAGCTGCATGCGCGGAGCGATGCGGGGCTCGCGAGCCGATGTCAACCTTGCGCCCGCTGATCGGGACGCCATATCAAGGGTTGTGATCCCGGAGGATTGGAATGCAGAGCCGAAACAAGATTCTCGAAGACGTCTCGCAACTGATGACCAATGCGATGGGCGTTGCCCAGGGTGCGCGCGAGGAAGCCGAGACGGCCATGAAAGGCTGGATCGACCGCTGGCTGGCCGAAAGGGACTTCGTGACCCGCGAAGAGTTTGATGCCGTGCGCGCCATGGCTCAAAAGGCGCGCGAAGAGAACGAGGCGCTGAAGGCGCGCATCGACACGCTCGAGAGCGCAAAGAAAAAGGGCTAGGCCAGAGGCATAGCCGACGAATTCAACCCAATCCAGGCGTTGCCGAACGTTCCGCTTCCTGTGGTTGCGGGGCGCGGAGCAGCATGGGCGACCGCACGGTCCGGGGTCTCAATTAACCAAAATAGCCCTTTACAGGGTGCCGCTTTCAGACCACCATATGTGGTAAGGGCAGCCCATTGATATGCTGTCCTTAGAGCAGGCACCAATGCCTAGTGGTTAGCGACAAGGCCGCAGGCAGCAAAACAAGAGGCCTACGCATGGCGCTTTCCGAGCAGTACCTGACCGAAGACATTCACCCGATCGACATCGTGGAGCACATCGCCGAGCACCACGATTGGGATTTTGATCGCGTGGCGGACGATCAGATCGCGATGGCCGTCGAGGGCCAGTGGCGGACATATTCGATCACCCTCGCCTGGTCCCATCGCGACGAGACGCTTCGACTGATCTGCACCTTCGAGATGGAGCCTCCCGAGCACCGTTTGCCCGCGCTCTACGACACCCTGAACCGGACAAACGACCTGTGCTGGGCGGGTGCGTTCACCTACTGGGAAGCGCAGCGCCTGATGGTGTACCGTTACGGTCTGATGCTTGCGGGCGGGCAAAGCGCGTGTCCCGAGCAGATCGACACCATGATTGCCACCGCCGTTATGGCGGCCGAGCGGTATTATCCGGCGTTCCAGCTTGTCGCTTGGGGCGAACGGCCGCCCGAGGACGCGATGCAGGTGGCCATCGCCGAAGCCTACGGACGGGCCTGACGGGCAAAGCGCACCGCCAAAGACGACGCTCCGTGGTCTGCGTTGCCTTGCGCCGCGGACCACGGAGCATTATGCCCCCGCCGGTGCCGTGAGGTGGGGGTTATATGTCACTAGATGAGATCTCTTCGCGAGGGATTGTCCTGCTGGGCTGTGGCCGCATGGGCTCCGCGCTTCTCAAGGGGTGGCTCGCGCGCGGTGTGCCCGCGCGTGGAATCGCGGTCATCGAGCCTGAGCCCTCGGCCTGGTTGAGGGAAACCGGTGTGTCGATTTCCGGGGGTCTGCCCACAACCCCCGCCGTGCTTCTTGTCGCGGTTAAGCCCCAGTTGATGAGCGAGGCCCTCGCACCGGTCACGGGGGTCGCAGGTGGCGAAACATTGGTGGTCTCTATTGCCGCAGGAACGCCGATCTCGGCGTTTGAAGCGGCCTTTGGCACGGAAACTCCGATCGTGCGCGCCATGCCCAACACGCCCGCCGCCATTGGACACGGGATCACGGCGATCACCGGAAACGCGGCGACCGGTCCGGCGCACCTGGCTGAAGCAGAGGCTCTGCTCGAAGCGGTTGGACAGGTGGTTCGGGTCGACCGAGAGGACCTGATGGACGTGGTCACCGCCGTCTCGGGTTCAGGCCCCGCTTATGTCTTCCATCTTATCGAGGCTCTCGCGGCGGCGGGCGAGGCGCAGGGCATGCCGCCAGATCTCGCTCTAAGGCTGGCGCGCGTCACCGTCGCAGGGGCCGGCGCCCTGGCTGAGGCCTCCGCAGAGCCGCCTGGAACATTGAGGGAGAACGTCACCAGTCCTGGCGGAACCACCGCGGCGGCCCTCGAGGTCCTCATGGACGAGACCAGAGGCTTTCCGGGCCTTCTGAAGGATGCCGTGGCGGCGGCGACCAAGCGGGGCCGGGAACTCGGAGCATGACGATCGCGTATGATGATTTCGCGCGTGTCGACATTCGCGTTGGCCGCATCGTCCGGGCCGAGCCTTTCCCGGAAGCGCGGAAGCCCGCCTATAAGCTGTGGGTGGATTTCGGACACGACATTGGAGAACGAAAGTCCTCGGCACAGATCACCCGCAATTACAGTTTGGACGATCTGCCCGGACGCCTTGTCTTGGGCGTTGTGAACTTTCCTCCACGCCAGATCGGACCAGTTAGGTCTGAAGTGTTGATTTTGGGAGTGCCCGATGCCGAAGGCGAGGTCATGCTGATCGCGCCCGACAAGGATGTCCCAGTCGGAGGAAAGCTATACTGATGAAAACGGTCTATGTGACGCGTCCGCTCCCAGAGGCAGTGCTAGAAACGCTCAGGCCCAGGTTTGATCTCACCTTGCGCGACGAAACAACGCCCATGTCGGCCGGAGAACTTGCGCCGCTGCTGGATCGCTATGATGCACTTTTGCCGACGCTGCGCGACGATCTTTCGGCGGCGGCCTTTGGGACCGGGCACAGGGCCGAACTCCTGGCGAATTTCGGGGTGGGCTATAATCATATCGATGTCGCGGCCGCACAGGCAGCTGGGATCCAAGTGACGAACACGCCGGGTGCCGTCACGGACGCAACGGCGGATATCGCGGTCTCGCTCATCTTGATGACCTGTCGCAGACTCGGCGAGGGTGAGCGGCTCTTGCGCGCGGGCGCCTGGGAAGGCTGGCACCCAACGCAACTTTTGGGCTTTCACGTCACCGGCAAAACCCTTGGAATCATTGGCATGGGCAGGATCGGCAAGGCGATCGCCAAGCGCTGCCACTTTGGCTTTGACATGGACGTTGTGTGCTTCAACCGCTCCGAGGTGACGGATGCTGGGGTGCCGGCGCGCCAACTTGCAACCGTCGCCGATGTGATGGGCGCATCGGATATCGTTGTTCTTGCTGTGCCTGGTGGCGCAGGGACGCATCACCTGATCGGCGCTGATGCGTTGCGCGCGATGAAGACATCCGGGTATCTGGTGAACATTTCGCGTGGCGATGTTGTCGACGAAGCAGCGCTGGTGGCCGCGCTTGCGGCCGGAGAGATCGCGGGCGCTGGGCTGGATGTCTATGAGCGTGAACCCGAGATTTCGAACGGACTTTTGGCAATGGAAAACGTGACACTTCTTCCGCACTTAGGGACCGCGACCCTGGAAGTGCGGACGGCAATGGGGATGGTCGCCGCCGATAACCTGCTTGCCTGGGACGAGGGGCGCACGCTTCCAAACCCCGTGACCCCTTGAGCGTCCTTGTTTACGGAAGCGGGCAGGGGGCTAGGGCGGCTCGTCTGGCATGAGCCTCACGCTTGCGCTGACCGGTCTCCCACCGCCTCGCGCCAATGCTTGCGGCAAAGCGAGAGATAGGTCTCGTTTCCGCCGATCTGGATCTGGGCGCCATCGGTGATTACGCGGCCCGACGCGTCGCGGCGGACGACCATTGTCGCCTTTTTTCCGCACCGGCATATCGTGCGCGCCTCGCGCATTTCGTCCGCGAGCGCGAGCAGGGCTGCCGAGCCGGGGAAGAGTTTGCCCCGAAAATCCACACGAAGCCCGTAGCACATCACGGGCACGCCCAGATCATCGACGACGCGGGCGAGTTGCCAGACTTGGTCCTTGGTCAGGAATTGGGCCTCGTCGACAAAAATGCAGGCAATTTCGGCCTCCCGCAGCCGCGCCGATAGGCAGACAAAGAGATCGTCCTTTGGCGAATACGTGTCAGCGGGCTGGGCGATCCCAATCCGCGACCCGATCGCGCCGGGCCCCGCGCGGTGGTCAACGCCGGCGGTCAAGAGATAGGGTGTCATCCCCATCTCTCGGTAGTTGTGCGCCGCTTGCAGCAGCAGCGTCGATTTACCCGCATTCATGGTGGAGTAGTGGAAATAGAGCTTGGCCATGGAGCGCGGCTTAGCGCTTGGGCAGATGCGGGACAAGCAGCCCGCCGGGGCCCGGGGACGGTGGCGGGATCGAGGCGACGCGAGCGCAGCGGGCGGGACAGGAGCCCCGGGGGATCCGTGCATGCGCGCGCCGGTCACGACCCCGCGGATCCACCGCGTGGCGGCCATCTAGGCGTGGCCGATCCACCTCCACGGCGGGCTAATCCGGCCATGGAGCCCATCCCGAGCCGACATCGATGCATCGTCGACCCAAAAAACCAAACTCCTCTGTCCTTGGGGCGCTTTCTATGCTGACAACGCAAAAGTCCGCGATTAATGGGAATGGATGCTTGGACTTCCCCCTTGCCACGGGAAATCCTGGCAGTCGGGGGCAGCATGGACCGGGTTGGCAGCTATCTGAAAAAACACGCCGAGGCGTTGGTTAAGGACATCGGGGTCGAGGCGGCTTGCGCGCTTTCGGGCCGGTCCAAGGCAACTTTGGGGCGTTACTACTCGGAGGCTCCGGAACATGCCGAACGCTTCATGCCCGTGGATGTCGTGGCCGCCCTCGAAGGGGCCGCGCGTTATCCACATGTCACGGCTGCCTTGGCCGAGCTGACCGGGCTCACGATTTCCTGGGAGAGTGAGCGGAAGAACACGTCGGGAGGCGTCAATTCGGATGTGATCGCCCTCGCTCAACGTTTCGCGATGCTAATGGCGGAATATCAGCAGTCGATACAGGACGGCGTCATTTCCGTGAATGAAGCCAAACGGCTTTTGAATGAGACCACTGCTCTCCAGCAGGTTTTGCTTGATATGAAGCTCCATCTTGAGGAAGAGAGCGGAAGTTAGCCACCAATAGGCGACATGTTGCCACGCATACTATCGCTTAGGTTGCCGTTTGGGTTGAGCGTCGTAGAACCGTGGGGCCACCACCCACAGCGAGTTCCCCATGCATGACCGCGACGTCGCCTTCGACCTGTTGCTTGAACTGGCAGATTTTACCCTCGACCAGGATTTACCCAAGACGTCGATGCGGATCGAGGCGGCGCTTGACGCGTTTTTAGAAGAGACCGGACGGGCGGCGCGTGGGGCGGGTGCCTCTGCCCCACCCCGAAAGGCGCGGCCCAGACGGACGAGCCCCCGGGTCCTGCCCGCGCGGTAAGGTCCGACGACGGCTGATGCTCAGTTTCGCCGTGCTCACCCCTGGAGGGCGCGTACGCTGATCTCTCCATCGGATCGCGCGGCGATAGCTTGCGCAGCGGCGTGCGCCGCGGCAGCAGTGGTGAAATAAGGGATCCGGTCCATCAAGGCGACATTTCTGAGGGACCGCGAGTCCGCTACGGCCTGCGCGCCTTCCGTCGAGTTGATGACAAGCGCGACAAGCCCGTCCTTCATGACATCAACAATCGTGCGCCCACCTTCATAAGCCTTGTTCACAACATCGCTCTCGACGCCGTTCTGGGTCAGGAACTTGGCGGTTCCACGCGTGGCAAGGATCTTCAACCCCTGATCCGCGAGCGTGCGCGCGGTCTGCACGAGCTCTGGCGTCTTGTCGTCATCCTTAATCGAGAAGAAAACTGTTCCCGTGTCAGGAAGCCGTGTGCCGGCGCCAAGCTGGGCCTTCAGGAACGCGCGCGCAAATGAACGGTCCCACCCCATGACCTCGCCAGTAGAGCGCATCTCGGGGCCCAAAAGCGTGTCGAC
>JBCCKB010000080.1:0-11115 GCA_039027595.1 Pseudomonadota bacterium
GGAAGCGCGGCGTGTTTCGGGCGGTGAGCCGGTTTCGGCAGCGGAGCCGGTGGGCGAGGCCGCGTCCGCTCGCGACCCCGCGGGTTCGACGCTCGGCGCAGCACCTGTCAACGGACGCACCGCACGACCCCTCATTCCGGAGGCAGGGAGCGCGGAGCCTCAAGTGCCCCAGGCCGTTGCGGCAGCAGCCCTGAGCGCGCCGGAGGTGGATACCGCCACCCCGAGCATTTCCACCGGCGCTGCCGTGACCTTTGCAGAGCCCGTCACCGGGCAACGTATTGCGGGCGTGGCGCCGCCGGTGACCGCGCAACAAGGCCCGGTTGCGCCAGGAGCTGTGGAAGCGATGGCCGCCGCGCCAGAAAGCGAGGTGACCCAGACGTCAGCGCCCGCGGCGGAACGCGTCGCCGCCTCGGAGGTCTTGGACGCTGGGCGCGTTGCAGCAAGCGTTGCTCCCGTGACGGTGACCGCGCGTGCCCAGACGCTGGAGAGCCCACCAAGCGTTCCCGTGTTGGCGGAAGGCACAGGGCTGTCGTCGCTCGATCCGCAGTCGGCACTTGCCCCGGAAGCGCCCCCTTCGCCGCAGGTCTTGGCTGAAGTCTCGGGATCTGCCGCGACCTTGGTTCAAACTGTTTTCCGAGCTAGCGCAACCGCTGTCTCAGCGCCGGTCTCCGCCGCCCCGGCGCGGGAGTCACCGAGCGATGGCGTTGCCCTGACGAGCTCCGCGCCCCTCGGCCATCCTGCGCCGGGTCTTGCGCCTCCCGCCCTGGCGACCGTCGCCGCCCTTGCCTGGAGCGGCGGAGACGGGGCGACGGTTGACCCGGCATCTATTGCCGCGATCCAGTCTTTCATGCGCGCGGGCGATCTTCCGCAGGGTGCAGTCGACGCGGTTCGCGATGGGATTGGCGGACTTTTGGCGTCCGTTCCCTGTGCTCGGTTACAAACCGTCTTTGACCCCGCCTCCGGGGCGCTTGAATTGCGGGGGCACGTGCCCGAGGAGGGTCTTCGGGGCCCGGTGTTGGCAGCGCTCCAAGCTCGGGTCGGCGCAGCGATCCCGGTTGCTGACAACGTACGGATCCTGCCGCGCCCCCAATGTGGCGCGCTCGCGGGTATCGCGGCCGTGGGCTTACCACAGTCGGAGGCACAAGAGAGCGATCCAAAGGTGGTGGGCGCGGGCGCACATGCGCGTGTCTATACATTTCGGGATGGTGAAAGGTTGGAGTTCGAGCTTCAGGGCCCTGACTATCCAGCTTTCTTCTACATCGACTACTTTGACGCGAAGGGGTCGGTTTTGCACCTTCAGCCCAATGAGTTTGTCCCGCTCGAAGCGGTCGGTATCAAGGAAATCCTGACCATCGGTTCTGAGCGCACGGATAAGCCCTCGATCAGCATCACCGTTGCCCCTCCGTTTGGACAAGAGATCATGGTGGCGTTTGTCGCGTCCGAACCGCTCTTTGAGGGCTTGCGCCCAATCGAGGAAGCCGCCGGACCCTATCTTGAGGCCTTGACCGCAGCGGTGGCTGCCGCTCGGGCAAGAGAGCCCGATTTCAAGGGGGAGTGGGTCTATTTCTTCGTTGAAACTCTGGCGCGCTAGGGGAGGGTTTGACCTATTCGCAGCCGCCGTTCGCCCAGTTTTTAAGAGTTCGCTTGAACCCCCCGCCATAGGGATGCGCCTTCATCAGTGAACGGGACGCGCTTTCGGCAAGGTAGGTATTGCCCTGTGTGCAAAGTGCCTCCCGCGTCCAGGTATGGCATGTGGCGCAGGTTTTGTCCTTCCAGACCGGCTCTGGCAGCCCGTCGATTGGCGGGAATTCTGGCGTGCCCGCGATGAGTTCAGCGATTGTCCGCCCTGAAAGCCCCTCGAGGTTACCGGGGATCGGCGCATCGTAGGTCACGACCTCTCCGACCGCGAATGCGGGTGGGCCGGCTGGCGTCGCGGTCGCTGCCCGTTGATCGAGAACGCCGATCTCAAACCGGGCGAGCTCGGCATAGGTCCCGTTGGGATAGCTCGCAAGATAGGCCTCGTAGTCCGCGCGGTTCCCCGACACCCGCGCGGCCGTGATCATGTCCTGTTCGGAAGCAGCGGGGGCCGCCGGACGCGTGGGCGTGGCGAGAATTGGATTGGCCGTCTCGGCCGCCATGAGCTCGGTGAGAAGCGCGCGGGCCTCCGCGGCATAGGTCCCATCCGGATGACCGCGCAGGAACAACAGGACTTGAAGCGGATCGCCGCTTTCCTGGACAGAGGACCAGATCTGAGCTTCGCCGAAATCGGCCGGCGGAACCTCAGTTTTCTCGACAAAGGAAAAGTCTCCGGTGAGCGATGAGGTGTCCCAAGGCACCTGGGCGCCGCCGGTTGTCTCGAGCACGGAGACCCGGACATCCTTGAAGAGCTGTTCAATCGGCAGGCCGGGTTCGGACATCCGTTCTGCCAGTGCCGCCGTAAAGGGGCTGTTTCCTTCCGTGCCATCAAGCGCCACCGCGCCCGGAGCGGTGGCATAGGCAAGGAAGGTCCCCGTGGGCGCTTTCATTTCGGCGAGGCCGGAGCTGTTCAGATCGGGCACGGTTTCGAACGGGTTGTCGCGGCAGGCATCGAGGATCACGATGTTCGTCCGATTGCGTGCGGATGCCATTTGTCGAAGCACGGCCTGCGCTTCCACGGCAACCAAGTCGAGATCAGCCGCGTCGGTCAGGCTGACATCGACCGGCAAAAGAAAATTGGATCCGAAGGACTGCACGCCGTGGCCTGCGTAGTAGAACAGTCCGGTGGCCTCTTCGCCCGCCGCGCGGAGATCGCGGCCAAACTGGGCGATCGCGCGCACCAACGTAATCCGGGTGGCGTCTTTCAGCAGCGTTACTTCAAACCCGGCACCCTCGAGTGTAGTGGCGATCAGCTGGGCGTCCGGGCCCGGGTTGTCGAGCGAGGAGACCGTGGCATAGGCGCTATTGCCCACGACCAGGGCTATTCGGGGCTCGCTCGCGACCGCGGGACTTGCAAGGATCGCGGAAACCAGCGCAGCAAGGCAGCGAAGGATGCCTGTGATCCTAGCCATCGATGACAGAAAACTCGATGCGCCGGTTCAAGCGCTTGTTCTCGACGCTGTCGTTCGGCACCACGGGCATCGCCTCGCCATAGCCCATGGCGAAGACGCGGTTCTGGTCGACCCCGTTATTCACGAGGTACCGCGTGACCGAGCTCGCGCGGCGCTGCGAGAGCGCCAGGTTGGCGGCGTCGCTGCCGTCGGCGTCGGTATGGCCGCCCACCTCAATGCGAAGACCAGGGCAACGGCTCACGATGTCAACGATGCTGTCGAGGATGAAGGATGAACTGGCATCGAGGCGTGAGCTACCGGACCGAAACGTGATGTTATCGGTGCGAGACAGAATTTCGAAACGACCCACGCAGGCGTCCCGGTCGAAGGTTCCGCTTGGCTCGAGCGCGGCAGATACGGATACGGGTTCGGGCTCGGCCGACCGGATCTCCGCCATTTGGAGCGGGGCCGCACCGGCATTGCGGGAAAACACGAAATCGAAGGTCACGGTGGCCGAGGGTACGATCTCGACACCGGCGGCGTCCTGAAGCTTTCGGATGCCGTTGTCGAGGTCATGGTCGGCGGTGGCCACCGAGATTGGGACGCTGGAGGAAACTGAAACCAGGCTGTCGGTGATCATCGTTACGGCGACATCGGCCGTCGTCTCTCGGCTGATGCCGTGGAGATCGAGCGTATATGTCACGGGAACGGTCTTTCTGCGCCGGTCGACCAAGTCGCGCACAAGCGCGGGATCTATCCTCGCTGTGATCGTCGCCGTGGGATGCTCGAACGTTTCGAAGAACAGAAACCGCATGCGGACGTTTCGCAGGTCGATGCCGGTATCGACGGAGTCCAGCTGGATATCGATACGCGCTGTACCATCTTCCGCGATCGCGCCGCTGAAACTTGCAAACCCGCTTGATTCGACCTTGGTGAGGTTCTTGACCGACTGGAACCGGAGCACGGACGCCTCGGCATCCAACGTCCATCCACCGGAGAATGGGTTCTCCTGGGCTTGCGCGAACGTGGCGGCCGCGAGCAGGCAGGCCGCCATGACGTTTCTTAGTCCAAATGCTTGCATCCTAAAGTTCCCACTGCCTCGGTCGCACCAATTTGGCAGGGGTGGGGTTAACGAAGGAATACGGCGCATCTTTGACCCAAGCGGCGCAATAGGTGGCCGCGGATGAGGCGTTGACTTTCCTCGGTTGGCGGCGGCTCCTTAGGCTTGGGTCCCCAAGGATGATGGACATGGACGCATTGGCGGACGAAGTCACGAGCACAAGGAGAGATTTTGAGGCACGGGTGGCCGACTTGGAAAATGCCGCCCGCGAGATCGCCCGCGCCCTCGCCGATCCGCCCCCTCGACACCAAGCGCTCATTGAGGACGCGATCCGTGCCGTGCAGCGGCATATCATGCATATCGCACCGCAGTTTCAGATCATCGAAACCCGGCTTGCTGCCCTGACACGGGAGGTGTCCTCCCGGCGCCCGCCCGGTCGTCTGCCACAGGCGTGGTATGATCTTGGGACGCGCATTGGCCATGTGCGCGTGGCGGTGAACCAGTGGCCTCGAATCGAACCGCTCGTGCGCACGCAAATCGCCGAGCCGAGGGAAAAGCTGATCACCCAGGTGCGGCCTGGCACCGGGGCTGCCGCGCGCGCGGAGTTGGCCGATGCAGCCTTTGACCATCTTCACCAAATTCTCAATCCGCTCGAGCAGGATGCTGGGGCCAAGTCCCTCGGTGCTTATGCCGACATCGGCCTGCCGCAGAGCCAGTTCATTGCGTTTTGCCATGCGGCCCGCCGGGTTGCGCTGGCGCAGGGATGGGAGGAGACACGGTTTCTCGATGTCGGCTGCGGTATGGGGCTAAAGCTCATTGCGGCGGCACGGTTCTTCGATGCGGTGGCGGGTCTTGAGCTTGACGCGGGCTATGCGGGTCGTGCACGCGACTTTGTTACGGCTGCGAACCTCCCAAAGAGCCAGGTGGTCGAGGTCGATGGGCGTGAGTTTCCGCATTACGCCATGTTCAACGTGATCTATCTGTTCCGTCCGGTTGAAGACGCGGCAGCCATGGACAGCCTCGAGGCAAAGATCATCGAGGCGCTCGACCCAGGCTCCTTGATCATCGCGCCGTATCGGGGTTTGCGAGCGCGGCACCGGAAACATGGCTTGTGGCCGCTTGCCGATGGACTTTACACGGCGGGTCTGACGCGATCTCAATCGCGCGCGCTGAGGCGCCGCGCGGAGTATATCGGGCCAAGCACCCGGCCTCCGGTTCAAGCGCTTCAAAATGTCTGGACGCCCATCCTCGATGCGTCACATGGCAATGGTTTTGACATGAAACGCGACGGGCGGCTCGATCATGTGTGAGAAAACATGTGGAAAATTCTACGAGCCGCGTTTCGAGGGCTAGATTTGCATCACGTTTCTGTTAGCCTCCGCCGCGTCGGCACGCCCCTTCAGCCGGCTTACGGGAGGTTTGGGTTTACGTGACACTGTCGTTGACCAGTCTTGGCGACGAGCTTCCAAGCGGCGAGAACCTCGAATACGAACAAGTCTTCACGGATCTTACCCTCGCGGCCCAACCCGCCGAGGAACGTCAAGTCGGCGATGACGTCATTGCCGGAGAAGAAGCCGACCCCAGGGCCATTTCGACCGCGGCCGAGGCGGTCCTGGCCCAAAGCCATGACCTGCGCGCGGCGGTGCTTTGGGGATATGCCAAGCTTCGGACTGACGGATATCCGGGCTTTGCCGAGGCAACGGCGTATTTGCGGGGGTGCCTTGAGCAGTTCTGGGAAACCTGCCACCCCCAGCTTGACGCCGATGATGACGACGACCCGACGATGCGTGTGAACGCGGTTCTCGATCTTGCGGACCCGGCCCAGACCCTTCGAGCCCTTCGCCGGGCTCCCTTGACCGAAAGCAGGAGCTTTGGGCGCATTTCGGTGCGCGACGTCATGATCGCCGCCGGAGAGATGGACTTGCCCGAAGGCGACGAGGCGCCGCCGGATGCGAGTTCAATTGCCGCCGCCTTTCGCGATACCGGATCGGAAACTCTTGATGCCATCCTTGCAGCCGCGCGGGCCGCTGAGGCGGATATTGTCGCGATCAATGCCGTTTTCGACGACAAGATCCCTGGCCAGGGACCAACGCTGGAGCCGGTTCTTACCCTTTTGAAGCGCGCCATCTCGCGGCTTGCGGAAGCCACCGGTGAAGACGTTGCAGAGGGCGAAGCTGCCGTCGAATCACCCGGTGCGAGCGCCTCATCGGCGGCACCCGCCGTAAGCGCGGTTGCAGGTCCGGGCGAGATCGCCTCGCCCCGCGATGTGGAACGCGCGCTCGAGGCGATTATACGGTACTATGAGCGCAGCGAACCCTCGAGCCCCGTGCCGGTTATCCTGGAACGCGCCAAACGCCTTATTGGCGCCGACTTTATGACCATAGTGAACGACATGGCACCGGCTGGAGCCGATAACGTGCGGCTCGTCGGTGGCATTGAAGCGCCGGAGTCCGGCGGAGACTGGAGCGCCTGACTTTGAAACACCAAAACGCGCCGACCCACTACCCGCCCGGGGGCGCGAAACAATAGGAGACGGAGATGTCGAGTTCACAGAAGTTCATAGCGCGCAATCGCGCGCCACGGGTGCAGATCGAATACGACGTCGAGCTCTACGGCGCCGAGAAGAAGGTCCAGCTTCCGTTTGTGATGGGGGTCATGTCCGACCTTGCCGGCAAGTCCGAGGTGGAGCAGCCCGGCGTCGCCGATCGAAAGTTCCTCGAAATTGATGTGGACAATTTCGACGACCGGATGAAGGCGATGAAGCCGCGCGTGGCGTTTTCGGTTCCGAACACGCTGACCGGCGAAGGAAACCTCTCCGTTGATATCAGCTTTGAGAGCATGGACGACTTTTCTCCCGCGGCAATCGCCGAGAAGGTTGAGCCACTCAAAAAACTCCTCGATGCCCGCAAGGAGTTGTCAAACCTCGTGACCTATATGGACGGGCGTCCTGGCGCCGAAGAGCTCATCTCTGAAGCCATAAACAACCCGGAACTTCTGAAGTCGCTGGCGGCAGCCCCCGCCCCTTCGGATGATGATGCGGGCAAGGAGGAATAATCGATGGCCGACGACGCAACCGAAGCCCAGGCCGCCGAAGCCGCTGTCGCAACGGAAGAGGGCGATTTCGCTGCGCTTCTGAACAAAGAGTTCAAGCCCAGGACCGACCAGGCGAAAGAAGCCGTCGAAAGCGCGGTCAAGACATTGGCCGCGCAGGCTCTCGAGAATGCCAGTGCGATTTCCGACGATGTCCTTCAGTCGATCGACGCGATCATTGCTGAAATTGACAAGAAGCTCACCGATCAGATCAACCAGATCATTCACCACGAAGACTATCAGAAGATGGAGAGCGCCTGGCGTGGCCTCCATCACCTCGTCAACAACACCGAAACCGACGAGATGCTGAAGATCCGGGTGATGAACATCTCCAAGAAGGATCTGCACAAGACGCTTCGGAAGTTTAAAGGCACCGCCTGGGACCAGTCGCCGATCTTCAAGAAGCTTTACGAAGAGGAGTTCGGTCAGTTCGGTGGCGAACCCTATGGATGCCTTGTGGGCGACTACCACTTCAACCATTCGCCGCCAGACGTCGAACTTTTGGGTGAGATGTCAAAGGTTGCGGCCGCGGCCCATGCACCGTTCATCACCGGGGCGGATCCTTCGTTGATGAACTTCGAGAGCTGGCAAGAGCTCTCGAACCCTCGCGATCTTACCAAGATCTACCAGACACCGGAATATGCGGCCTGGCGGTCGCTCCGCGAGAGCGAGGATTCCAAGTATCTCGGCCTTGCGATGCCGAGGTTTTTGGGCCGTCAGCCCTATGGGGCGAAGGGTGATCCCGTCGAGGAATTCGCTTTCGAGGAAGACACGGAAGGGGCCACATCGGACAAATTCGCCTGGGTCAACGCGGCCTATGGGATGGCGACGAACATCACGCGGTCCTTTAAGGAATATGGCTGGTGTTCACGGATCCGGGGTGTCGAGTCGGGCGGTACGGTGGCAAACCTGCCGACCCATACGTTTCCCACCGATGACGGCGGCGTCGACATGAAATGCCCGACCGAGATTGCGATTTCGGACCGGCGCGAGGCGGAGCTTGCCAAGAACGGCTTCATGCCGCTTATCCACCGCAAGAACTCGGACATGGCTGCGTTCATCGGCGCACAATCCCTGCACAAGCCTGCGGAATACGAGGATCCCGACGCCACGGCGAACGCGAACCTCGCCGCAAGGCTGCCTTACCTGTTTGCGACCTGCCGGTTCGCGCATTTCTTGAAATGCATGGTCCGCGACAAGATCGGCTCGTTCAAGAGCCGCTCCGAGATGGAGCGCTGGTTGAATGATTGGATCAAGCAATACGTTGATGGCGATCCCGCCCATTCGACAGAGGCCACGAAAGCGATGAAGCCGCTGGCCAATGCCGAGGTCGAGGTGGCTGAAGTTGAGGGGAACCCGGGCTACTACACCTCACGGTTCTATCTGCGCCCGCACTATCAGCTGGAGGGGCTATCGGTCTCGCTTCGACTCGTCTCGAAGCTTCCGAGCGAAAAGCAATAAGTGTGGCCCCCGGCTCCGGGGGCCATGCCCACCCCATTGACCGCGGGTCACGCCCCCGCACACGATCGAAAGGAGATCGCCCATGGCAGTTGACATGTTCCTCGACATTACGGGAGAGATCAAAGGAGAATCCCAAGACCACAAGCACAAGGACGCAATCGATATTCTGGCGTGGTCGTGGGGCATGAGCCAGTCGGGTTCCTTCCATGTTGGCGGCGGCGGCGGCGCGGGCAAGGCGAACTTCCAGGACATTTCCGTGACCAAATGGGTTGACCAGGCAAGCGCGACGCTGATGCTCTATTGCGCCAATGGCGACCATTTCGACAGTGCCGTGATCACAGTGCGGAAGGCCGGGAAGAAGCCGCTTGAGTACATCAAGATCAAGATGACGAAGGTGCTTGTCACTTCGGTGTCAACGGGCGGTTCTGGCGGTGAGGACAAACTGACCGAGAATGTCTCGTTCAACTTCGCCGAAGTGGAATATCAATACACCAAGCAGAAGGACGACGGCTCGGGCGATACGCCGAAGGACTTCAAATGGAACATCGCGTCAAACGAGCAGAAGTAACCGCTTGTCGCGTGCGTCGCTGTGCTCACCTAGCGTGGCGACGCTCTTTACCCTGCGCACCCCAGAAAGGAGTGACACGTGACGGCTGAGCCGAGCGCGCTATTGAAGGCTGGTGACCCGGAAGGGGCGCTTGCCGCTCTTCAAGACAAGGTGCGGGCCGATCCCGCCGATGCGCGCCTTAGGATTTTTCTCTTTCAGCTTCTCTGTGTGCTCGGTGATTGGAAGCGGGCGGTGACCCAGCTTAAGGTCGCCGCTGAAATGGACGAGAGCGCCACCACAATGGCGCAGGCCTACCGCGAAACCATCATCTGCGAGAACTTTCGCGAAAAGGTCTTTGCGGGCGAGAAAGAGCCGCTGATATTTGGCAAACCGCAGGAATGGATCGCGCTTCTTGTCGAAGCCCTGAAGACGCTGGCCTCGGGCAAGACCGCGGAGGCAGCCGAGCTTAGGGCGCGCGCGTTCGAGATGGCGCCCGCGACACCTGGAACGCTGAATGACACCGCATTCGAGTGGATCGCGGATGCCGACATGCGCCTTGGCCCGATCCTCGAGGTGATCGTGAACGGAAAGTACTTTTGGATGCCGTTCTCCGCGATACACAGCTTGCGCTGCGAAGCGCCTTCGGACTTGCGCGACTATGTTTGGACGCCCGGAAACCTCACCCTGCAAAACGGTGGAGAGCACGTCGTCATGATCCCGACACGCTATGCCGGGACAACCTCCTCAAACGATGGCGCGGAGATGCTGGCGCGGGCCACGAGTTGGTCGGATGCGGGCGATGACACTTATCTGGGCTCGGGGCAGCGGTTGCTTGCGACCGAGGCGGGGGACATGGGTCTCCTTGAGCTTCGTACGCTCAGCGTCCAACCGCTCGAGGAAGACATGGCGGAAGGCGATGGCTGACCGCACGATCGCCGATAAACTGCAGCCGTCGCTTCTCGATCGCCTTACAGACGATGATCCAGGGGGTCAATCGGAGGCCAGAGACGCGCGTGTGATTGATATCCAGCGGCTGCGTGAAATCATCCGGCGCGATCTGGCATGGCTTTTGAACTCAAACAATCTCGGCGCGATGATCGACGAGGAGTCTTTTCCGAACGTGGCGAATTCAACGCTGAACTACGGCGTCCGCGAAGTCTCGGGCGAGTTCTCAACGAAGCGCCGCGCGGAATTGATCCGCGCTTCGATGCGCCAGGCAATCGAGCGCTTTGAGCCCAGGATCCGTGACGGTGCGCTTGAAATCATGCTGCGCCAGGAAGAGCAAAAGAGCGAGACCATTGTGTCATTTGACATCGTCGCCGACATGTGGGCGCAGCCGATCCCGCTCGAACTATACCTGAGATCGGAGGTTGACATCACCACCGGTGCGCTCGACCTCACGCTCGAACGCTAGGTCGAGCCGATGGATACAAGGCTCATCCGACATTACGAGAATGAACTGGCGTTCATGCGTGAAATGGGAGCCGAATTCGCGGCAAGCTATCCAAAGATCGCCGCGCGTTTGGGTATTGAGGGCCTGGAGGTGCTCGACCCCTATATCGAGCGCCTGTTGGAGGGGGTCGCCTTCTTAAACGCCCGCACCCAACTGGAGATCGAGCTTCAGTACCCGACGTTTACCAGCCATCTGCTCGATATCGTCTATCCGCATTTCCTGGCGCCCACGCCATCGATGATGGTTGCGGAGATGGTTCCCGATCTTCAGAACGCCTCTCTCGAGGCGGGCCACATGATCCCGCGTGGTACCGTTTTGCGCTCAAAGCTTGCCGAGGGTACCCAGACGGCTTGCGTCTTCCGTTCAGCGCACGATCTGACCCTTTGGCCTGTGGAGATCACCGAGGCCGAGTACATCGATGGCCGTGGTGAACTGGTGGCAGCGGGCGTTGCCGGTGGTGCCGAGGCGCGTGCGGCCA
>JBCCKB010000081.1:0-11107 GCA_039027595.1 Pseudomonadota bacterium
ATGCAGGAATTGCGGCGATATTGACGGGCATGGGATCTCTCTCATACGGCGAAACCGCTGGTGAGCGGATGCGTCTTGGCGTCATGCTGAACGACCCAGAGGAAGAGCATTCGTGCTTTGCGGACAACACGCATAACGACCACTACTACAATGGTGTCGGGATCCAGTCGGTCTACCTGGGCAGCTACACGCGCATTGATGGTAGCGTGGTCGAGGGTCCTTCGCTGTCTGATCTTGTCGCCTCGACCGACGCCGATCTTGACGCGGAGATGCAGGCAAAACTCGCCGCTGCCGTGCTGGCGCTCGGCCGGATCAAGACAGCGGCGGAAGCCGGCTTCACCTACGACATGATGTTGGAGCGCGGCAATGAAGCGGGCGAAGCGCTGATCATGGGGGGCGTGAATGGGCTTGTTGACCAAACCCGCAGCATTGAGCGTGTGGTTGCCGCACTGGGCACATCGATCGAAGTCGAAGGCTCTGACAGCCTCGATAACCCCGACGCTGTATTCCAGTAGGGCGTGAAGAAGGCGTGGCGCGGCAGTCCGAGGCCGCGCCACTGCTCCCTTACGGTGGTTTCCGCTGTTATGATCCAGCTACGCCCGTGCATTATCGCATTTTCCCTGGTTGCACCGGCGGCCGTAGCTGCGGGTGCATTGAAAGAATCCCATATCAACGTGGTTCCGCGAACCGACGCCGAGACCGCCAGGATCTCGGCTGTGACCGAGTTGGCCACAAGCTTCGACCAGGCCCAGCCATACGAGGCCAAATCCGCGGGTGCCGCGACGGTCTCGGCATTTGCCAGCGGAGGGTCTTTCTCACAACCATCGGGCAATATTACCTTCGAGGACGAGCTGAATTTCGCAGTCGGCAGAGGGATGTTCCGAAAGCTATGGGTCTCTTCTCCATCGTCGACACTGGCATCAGACGGACTAGGGCCGCTCTTTAACGCACGCTCCTGCGAGCGATGCCACATTGAGAACGGTCGCGGCCACCCGCCAGAGGGTCCTGAAGACACCGCGATTTCGATGCTGCTGCGGGTGTCTATTCCAGGACATCCCGACGACGCAAAGGGTGAGATCGCGGGATATCTCGCTACACGGCCCGAACCGACCTACGGTGTTCAGCTTCAGGACTTCAGCTTGGCCGGGCATAGGGCGGAATACCGGCTCGAGGTCGAGTATCAAGAGATTGAGGTGCCGTTATCCGGAGGCGAAACCGCGTCGCTGAGATCTCCGGTGTATTCGGCCGCCAACCTTGGCCATGGACCCCTCCACCCAGACACCATGCTCAGCCCGCGCGTGGCGCCGCAGATGATCGGACTGGGCCTTCTCGAAGCGATCCCCGCCGTCGACATCCTGGCGTGGGCGGATCCCGAAGACACCGATGGTGACGGCATTTCAGGTCGCCCGAACATCGTTTGGTCGGCGGAATTCGATCAGCCGATGCTTGGTCGTTTTGGGTTGAAGGCCGGCTTGCCGAGCCTTCGAGAGCAAACGGCGAGCGCATTCTCTGGTGACATTGGCATCTCAAGCCCGATCTTCCCAGCCGCTTGGGGAGAATGCACCGACGCTCAACCGAAATGCCGTACGGCGCCCCATGGTGACCAGGACGACAGGGGTTTCGAAGTCGACGATCAAGGTCTCGATCTGGTCACGTTCTACACCCGGAACCTGGGCGTCCCGGAACGGCGCGACGTAGATCATCCGCTGGTGCTCCATGGCAAAGAGATCTTTTATACGATCGGCTGTACGTCGTGCCATCGGCCGTCATTTGTAACCCACAGGTTGGAAGGGCAGCCCGAGCAAAGCTTTCAGTTGATTTGGCCTTACACGGATCTGTTGCTTCATGACATGGGTCCCGGCCTTGCGGACAATCGACCCGAGGCCCGGGCAAACGGACGCGAGTGGCGGACGCCACCGTTGTGGGGAATCGGCATGACAAAGCAGGTCTCCGGCCACACCAATTTCCTACATGACGGTCGGGCCCGGTCGCTTTTGGAAGCCGTTCTTTGGCATGGAGGCGAGGCGCGGGCACAACGGGACGCGGTCGTGGAGATGCCTCCAGAAGACCGCCACGCATTGATTAGATTTTTGGAGAGCCTCTAATGCGCAACCTTCTGCTTACGGTCTTTCTCGTCGCGGCGTGGTCTGCGAAGGCGGATGGCCCAGACGTTGCGGCAATTGTCGAGCGGCATGTCCTACCGGGCTACCAGGCATTGGCCCAGGAAACCGCTGATCTAGAGATGCGCGCCAGCGAGGACTGTTCGCCCAAGAGCCCGGCTTTAATTGATGCCTATCATGATGCCTTTGACGCCTGGATCAACGTCAGCCATCTCCGCTTTGGGCCATCGGAACAAGATGACCGCGCTTTTGCGCTTGCATTTTGGCCCGACCCAAGAGGCTCCACTCCAAAAGTCCTCGCCGAGCTTATTCGTAACGATGACCCATCTGTGTCGAACCCGGAAGACTTCGCGGCGGTCTCTGTCGCGGGCCGCGGCTTCTACGCCCTCGAGTTCCTACTCTACGAACCACAGTTCACCGACCCTGATGTGTCTGAGTATAGCTGCGCCCTGCTCCGCGCAGTCGCCATCGACATCGCCAGAAACGCCGCTGCAATCCTTCAGGATTGGGAAGGTGGCTATGCCCAGCTGATGTCTGGACCAGGGAATGATATCTACCGAACATCGACCGAGGCAGCACAGCAGTTCTTCACCGCGCTTTCGACGGGCTTGGAGTTCACTTCCGACACACGTCTTGCGCGCCCCTTGGGCACATTTGATCGACCCCGGCCGAACCGGGCAGAAGCTCGCCGCTCAGAACGCTCGCTTCGTCACGTGATGCTCTCGCTATCGTCCACAAAGGCACTCGCGGGGTTGATCTCGATGGAGAATGCGGACGTCGAAGCGGCGTTTGATTCAGCGATCGCGCGTGCGACAGAACTCGATGACCCAAGTTTTGCGAATGTGGACAACCCGCAAGGACGGTTGCGGGTCGAGGCATTGCAGCAAAACATCAACGTGATACGGAATATCCTGGCCCAGCAGATTGGCCCATCCCTTGGCATCGCGGCGGGCTTTAACGCTCTGGATGGCGACTAGTGGCTGACCGCAGGACGTTCATTGCGGGAATGGTGGCCACAGGATTGATCCCGAAATCGACATGGGCGGACGCTGGGAACCCAGCGTACCTGTCGGCGGGCATGAAACTCAACGGAACCTATGTCTTGTGCGGTCTGAACAAGCATGGGGAAATTACTTTCGAGCTCCCGCTTCCCGACAGAGGGCACGCCGCCGCCGCGCATCCCCTTCGCGCGGATGCGGTGGCCTTTGCGCGAAGGCCCGGGACCTACGCCATCATCTTGGACTGTACTTCAGGTCGAGAAAAGGCGCGGCTGGAGGCACCGAGTGGCCGTCATTTCTACGGACATGGGGCTTTCTCGGCAGATGGGGAGCTTCTGTTCACGACAGAGAACGATTACGAGGCCGCCCGTGGTGTGGTGGGCGTTTGGGACGCCCGACAAAAGTACAAAAGGCTTGGCGAGTTCGCGTCCGGCGGCGTCGGGCCACACGACATCAAGCTCATGCCCGATGACGCGACACTGGTGGTTGCCAATGGCGGTATCGAAACTCATCCTGAAACCGGGCGCACTAAGTTGAACCTTCCAAGCATGCGCCCAAATCTCTGCTATCTCAATTTCGATGGCCACACTCAGGAGCGAGTGGAGCTGTCCGAAGCGCTCCGAAAAAACTCTATCCGCCATTTGGCAGTTTCACTGGACGCCACAGTGGCGTTCGCCATGCAATGGCAAGGCGATGTGAGCGCCCATCCGCCACTCCTTGGGACGCATCGAATTGGTGAGGCCGTTCGACTGATTGGTTCTACACCTGAAGATAATCGCCAGATGGCCGGGTACGCGGGGAGCATCGCGATATCCGAGACCATGGGTGCCGTTGCGGTGACTTCGCCTCGAGGCGGCGCAATGCAGGTTTTCGACATGGTCTCGGCGAAAGTCCTGAGCCAAGTCGCGATCGAAGATGTCTGCGGTGTGAGCGCCGGATCCGAGGACTTCGTCGTGACAAACGGGCTTGGAGGCGTCTTTTCGAACCCAACAACAGGAATGAACCAATCCGCCCATCATCCGATGCGATGGGACAACCATTTGGTCCCTATCTGAGACCGCTGAGCTAATGCTCCATTCAGGGCAATGGCGTAGACCTCAAAAGAGCGAGTCCCACCTCGGTTTTCTTTTGAACCCGAAGATCTGAGAAACTGAACTTTCGAATGAATGGACACTTCGCCAAACTCGGCATTATTCCGACTTGGTGGGCGGTATGCACGTACTGCCGCGACCCGCGGAGCACGGCACCCAGAGCATTCGCTTGCACGAAGGTGCGTCTCTGGCCTAAAGAGTCATGTGATGTTGACAGTTGCCGCGCTCTATAAGTTTACACACCTCGATGATCCTCAGGCGCTTAAGCCCGCCCTTGCCGAGCGCTGTCTTGGAGCAGGAGTGACCGGCACCTTGCTGCTGGCACCAGAGGGAATAAACGGAACAATTGCCGGGACAAGGTTCGGCATCGAGGCCGTGCTAACCCATCTGCGTAACATCCCGGGCTGTTCCGACCTCGATTGGAAAGAGAGCTGGGCCACCGAAGCTCCGTTTCAGCGAATGAAAGTCCGCGTGAAGCGTGAGATCGTCACCATGGGTCGACCGGGCGTTGACCCGTTGGGGGCCGTGGGAACCTATGTGGACCCCGCTGATTGGAATGCGCTCATCGGGTCGGAGGATGTGATTACTATCGACACCCGGAACGACTACGAGGTTGCAATTGGCACCTTCCAGGGAGCCGTGGACCCCGGAACGCGAAGCTTTTCGGAGTTCCCCGATTGGTGGCACGCGCAATCCGGCGCCTTCGAAGGAAAGCGCGTCGCAATGTTCTGCACGGGGGGTATCCGCTGCGAAAAGGCCACCAGCTGGCTCAAGTCGCAGGGTGTCACTCAGGTCTATCATCTCCGGGGTGGCATCTTGAAGTACCTTGAACATGTTGCGCCCGAAGAGAGCCGTTGGGAGGGCGAGTGCTTTGTCTTTGACCGTAGGGTCTCGGTGGGTCACGGATTGAAAATCGGCAAGGCGCAGCTTTGCTATGGCTGCCGACGGCCCCTATTGGCCAAAGACTTGTCCGACCCCGCATACGAGGAGGGTGTAAGCTGTGGCCATTGTCACAGCGAACAGAGCGAAGCGGACCGTGAGCGCTTTCGCGAACGCCACCGGCAAAGGGCCCGCCTGGATTTCGAGTCCGCCGGTTGACCGCAAGGGGCACCGCGAGACCCCAATCCGCAGCGCGATCATCCTTCGGCAGTTGGTGACAGGACACTTGGGAGGTCCTTGGCGAGAGGTGGCGTGCGACCTCTTGCTCATTACGTTTGGTTGGAACAACCGGCGTCGAACCAATTATAGCGGGTTCAGACCGTATCGCGCGGCGCATAACACCCAATAAGTCACTCATCCAGCAGATGTTGGTGTGCCAACCAGAATGGCGCCAATCGCGCTTTAGGCGTCTAGATTTGCAACGCTCAGCGCATTTTGCTGGATGAAGTCTCGCCTCGGCTCCACCACATCACCCATCAGTTTTGTGAAGATATCATCGGCTTCGGTCACATCCTCGATCCGCACCTGAAGAAGAGTGCGCGCCTCTGGATCGAGTGTTGTCTCCCAGAGTTGGTCGGGGTTCATCTCACCCAAACCCTTGTAGCGCTGAAGGGCGAGCCCCTTTTCGCCTTCCCCCAAAATTGCGTCAAGGAGCCCGACAGGCCCGTGAATCGGTTGCGCCCGGTCGCGGCGCACCAGATGGGCGATCTGACCGTAGACTTCAGTCAGGTTGGCGCTGTACTCACCCAAGCGTCGCGCCTCCAGACCCCGAAGAACAGGTCCATCCAGTGTCCGGCTTTCCTCGACACCTCTCAATGCGCGCGTCAGCCTCAGACCACGATCTTGAGTGGGGCGGCCCTGCCACCCGCGCTCGTACTCGAGAGCCACTAGGTCTAGTCGCAAGGCAACCGCGTCTGCAGCTCCTTGAAGGTCGGCATCCACCCGACCTGGTCGAAATACTCCGGCGATCGCCGCCTGCTCCAAGATCTGCCGAGCATAGTGGGTAGGGAAACTCTCGATGATCCGACGGATCTGGCGGGCTTCCTCGACAACGCGCGCGAGATCCTGCCCTCCAATTTCCTCGCCCGTCCCTAACCGCAGCACTGCGCCTTCGACACCCATTTGAATCAGGTAGTCCTCAAGAGCGGGCTGGTCTTTCAGGTATACCTCGGACTTTCCTCGGCTGACCTTGAAGAGCGGTGGCTGCGCGATAAACAGATATCCTCCCTCGATAATCTCAGGCATCTGACGGAAAAAGAACGTAAGGAGAAGCGTTCGGATATGGGCTCCATCCACGTCGGCATCGGTCATGATGATGATTTTGTGGTAGCGGAGTTTGGAGATGTCGAATTCGTCACGACCTATCCCGGTACCAAGGGCGGTGATCAACGTGCCGATTTCCTGGCTCGAGAGCATCTTGTCAAAGCGGGCGCGCTCCACATTGAGGATTTTGCCTCGCAATGGCAGCACCGCTTGGTTTCCGCGAGCGCGACCCTGCTTGGCCGAGCCGCCCGCGCTATCGCCCTCAACGAGGAACAGCTCACGCTTCTCAGGATCCTTCTCCTGGCAATCCGCGAGCTTTCCCGGAAGCGAGGCCACGTCCAGCGAGGACTTTTTGCGGGTCATTTCTCGCGCCTTCCGAGCCGCTTCCCGCGCAAGAGCCGCCTCAACAATCTTCGTAACAATCTGGCGGGCAGGCCCAGGGTTCTCCTCGAACCACTCGGAGAGCTTTTCGTTCATTAAGCCCTCGACGGCCGGCCGGACCTCGGAAGAGACCAGTTTATCCTTGGTTTGAGAAGAGAACTTGGGATCAGGCACCTTGACCGACAAAACACAGGTAAGACCCTCGCGCGCATCGTCACCGGAAAACGTCACTTTCTCTTTCCGCGCGATCCCGGACTGACCCGCGTAGAGGTTCAAGGTCCGCGTCAACGCGCCCCGGAATCCGGCCAAGTGCGTGCCGCCATCTCGCTGAGGAATGTTGTTGGTGAACGGCAGGACCATCTCGTTGTATCCGTCGTTCCACCACATCGCGACTTCTACAGTGATGCCGTCACGCTCGCCCGCAATGAAGATAGGCTCCTCGATCAGGGGATGCTTCAAGCGGTCGAGGTAGCGCACGAACTCCCGCACGCCTCCCTCGTAGACCATATCAGCCGTTTGCTGTTGCGATCCGCGACCGTCGACAAGTACGATCCGGACCCCTGAATTGAGGAACGCGAGTTCTCGCAGCCGGTTCTCAAGTGTCTTGAAGCTGTAGTCCAAGTTCGAAAATGTCGCTGTCGATGCAAGGAAGCGCACCTCGGTGCCTTTTTCCACTCCCGCGTCGCCGACCACGCGGAGATGTTCCACGGTCTCGCCACCCTCAAACCGGGCATAGTGTTCCTTACCATCGCGCCAAATACGGAGTTCCAGCCAATCGGACAGTGCATTCACTACTGAAACGCCGACCCCATGGAGACCGCCCGAAACCTTGTAGGAATTTTGGTCAAACTTCCCACCCGCATGAAGCTGGGTCATGATGACCTCAGCCGCCGAAACACCCTCCTCCTCATGGATGTCGACCGGAATACCGCGTCCGTTGTCTCGTACAGAGACGCTCATGTCGTCGTGTATCGTGACCGTCACAGCATCAGCGTGGCCTGCAAGCGCTTCGTCGATGCCGTTGTCCACCACTTCATAGACCATGTGGTGCAGGCCCGAGCCATCATCGGTATCCCCGATATACATGCCGGGGCGTTTTCTGACTGCCTCTAAGCCCTTGAGAACCTTAATGGAACCCGCGCCGTAGTCGTCCGGCGCCGCCGCTACTTCGGCCATGCATGCTGTCCTTGGTGTCCAGTTGTGGATTTATAGGGGTTTCCGTGCCGGTTGTCACGCAACCCACACAAGATTTGGTGTAAACTGAACTGTTTTTCAACGAGATGAGCCGAATTCCACGTCTGGTCGAGCAAGGGTCGGCGGAGATCACGTCAAAGGAATGACCAGTCCCACGAGGATCAACAGGCTGCCCGCTATCACGTTCATGCGCCAGAGCGCTGCTGGAGACGTCAAGACACGCCGCACACGATCGATGCACAGCGCGAGGACAATATTGCCAATGAGAGGAACCGCCATGGAGGCAAACACGATCACGCCAATGTCTGGCCACGTAAGGCGCGTGAGGTCAAAGAACCCTGGTAGGACACCCATGTAAAAGAGGATGGCTTTGGGGTTACCGAGGATCACCGCGAGACCAGCTACAAACCCCGCCCACATTCCTGGCCGCGTGAGACGACTGTCCGCATCGATGGTTTTGCCGGCTTTCCAAAGGATCGTCGCCCCCATCGCAAGAAAGAAACCAGCTGCGACCCATTTGAGAGCCGTCATGAACCCGGCATAGACTGAAACAACCCAACTCACGCCCAGGATGGCGAGAAACGGCCAAAGCATATCGCCCACGACAACGCCCAGGGCCAAGGGCCAGGCGGCATGGAAACCGCCAGCCAGCGCACGCGCGAAAAGCGCGACCCACACCGGACCTGGCGTCAAAAAGAGAATGACGAGCGCACCCGCGTAAAGGGCAATCTCGGCCGGGGTGATGGTCACGGGCTCACCTTTGACACGCCGCTTTCTTCTGCGACGATGAGGTGCGTCGCGCGGTCGCCCAGCGCCTCGAATAATTCGGGCTCGGTGCCGGTTAGCCAAGCTTGAGCACCCAAGGCCACGATTTCATCATAGAGGTTGGCGCGGCGTCCAGGGTCGAGATGAGCTGCGACTTCGTCGAGGAGTAAAACCGGTGGATGATCAATTTCACGAGCAAGCGCCCGAGCGTTTGCAAGAACAATCGACAGCAGAAGCGCTTTCTGCTCGCCTGTGGAGCACTGAGCGGCAGGAACGCCTTTAGCAGAGTAGGTTGCTGTCAGGTCTGCGCGGTGAGGTCCGCAGAGCGTACGCCCCGCGCGAAGATCAGCGGGTCGGCCGATTGCAAGCGCCTCGCGCAGGTCGGCGGCACTCTCAGGCTCTGTTAGGGCGAGATCGGCCGCGGGAAAGACGGTTTCGGCCTCTGCCTGAGCCGCCTCAAGCCGTTCGAGCGCACGAGCGCGATGCAACCGGATCCGGGCTCCCTCTTCGGCCATGCGTGTCTCGAGAGCGAGATACCAGTGCGCATCGCGAACGTCGTCCTTCAAGAGCCGGTTCCGCTCCCGCATGGCCTTTTCATAGGCAAGGCTCGCCTCGGCATGGGAAGGTTCGAAGCTCAGCGCGATCCGGTCAAGAAAGCGCCTGCGCCCTTCAGCACCTTCAATCCAAAGCCGGTCCATCGACGGCACAAGCCAAAGGATACGCGCGATACGTCCAAGTGCCGTCTGCGACGCTGCTTTGCCATCAACACGCACCTGACGTGGTTCACCCGGCGCGGCCCAAGTCTCGACTTCATGGGTTCTTCCTGATGCTTGCAGGGTCGCAGTCAGCTTCCAACCGAGCGCCTCTGGACGCCGAATGAAGTCTTCGGCTTGAGCACGTCTGAGACCACGGCCCGGCGAGAACAGGGAGATTGCTTCCAAGATATTCGTCTTTCCAGCGCCGTTGGATCCGGAAAGCGCCAACGGGAGCCCGCTGGTGATTATCTCCGTACGACGGTGCGAGCGGAAATGCGACAGGGTCAGCGTCAGAAATGCGCTCATCTTGGGCGAGCCGCAGGCGTCGCCGCGTCAGACGCGCATTGGCATGACCACGTAGACTGCCGATGGATCGTTTCCTTCACGCATCAGCGTCGGATCACCCGCCGAATTGAACAGAAAGACGGCGTTCTCACGGTCGACTTGGCTTGCGATCTCAAGGAGGTATTTGGCGTTGAAGCCAATCTCCAGGTGATCATCCCCATAAGCCACGGCGAGTTCCTCTTCGGCCGCGCCGCTGTCGGGAGCATTCACTGAAAGTACAAGCTTGTCCTCATCAAGGCTCATCTTCACAGCGCGCGAACGTTCCGATGACACGGTTGCAACGCGGTCAACGGCACGGGCGAACTCGGCGGCGTCCACCTCGAGTTTTCTCGCATTCCCTTCGGGTATGACCCGGCTGTAGTCGGGAAACGTGCCGTCGATCACCTTAGACGTAAGCGTGATGTTCGGGGTTGCGAAACGGACCTTTGTTTCGGCGACTGAAACCGCGATCTCGGCGTCATCATCATCAAGCAGCTTGCGAAGCTCGCCCACGGTCTTGCGCGGCACGATCACGCCTGGCATCGTTTCTGCCCCCTGCGGAAGCACTGCGTCGATGCGTGCAAGCCTATGGCCGTCGGTCGCGACACAGCGCAGCGCCTGTCCCTCGTCGCCAGTTGCAACATGCATATAGACGCCATTCAGGTAGTAGCGTGTCTCCTCGGTCGAAATCGCAAATTTTGACTTGTCAAACAGCCGTCTAAGTAGTGGCGCGGCCGCCGCGAAGTTAGACCCGTACTCCGTAGAGGTCATCACGGGAAAGTCCTCCCGCGGAAGTGTCGCCAGGGCGAAAGTGGAGCGCCCCGCCGTCACCACGAGCTTACCCGATCCCGCCTCTTCGGTAAGCGAGACAAGCGCGCCATCTGGCAACTTCCGAACAATATCGTGCAAGGTCACTGCGGGAACGGTGGTGGCCCCCGCCCGGCCAACCTGTGCGGGCGCTCTGTCGACCACCTCAATGTCTAGGTCGGTTGCTCGGAATGTCGCGCTATCCCCCTCTGCTTCGATCAGGACGTTTGCAAGGATCGGGATCGTGTTGCGTCGCTCGACAACGGACTGGGCCTGAGCAACTGCCTTCAGGAGCGCTGCGCGTTCGATGGAGATCTTCATGGATCAGCGTCCCTCGCCTCACATGCCCGGGGCGGAGACCGTAGCCGAATTCCGCCCTCAAGCAAGACCTTTGAGCTAGACTGTCCGAGTTTAGCGAATCGGGGTCAAGGGTCGAGATAGTGAGCCAAGGATTCCTGTTCAGGCTTCGA
>JBCCKB010000082.1:0-11105 GCA_039027595.1 Pseudomonadota bacterium
GCCGACGGGGTCGTCGGCCGCGTCCGGTTCGGCGAGGCCAAGCTCCGGCTGGTTTTCAATGCCTGCCGCTTCCGCCCGGCGCGCCGCGATTTCGCGCTCCGCCTCGGCCTTCAGGATACCCAGGACCGCCGCGTCCAATTCTGGTCGCGGGAACTCGCGCGGTTCGTGATCCGAGGGATCCTCCTCATCGTCTTCGGCCGAAGCCTCGTCCTCGGTCTCTTCGGTGGGATCCAGCGCGGGTTTCTCCGCGACGGCCGCGTCGGCTTCCCTGCGGGTCTCAAGCGCCAAATCGGCCGGCGGTTCTGGATCCGGTTCAGGGGCAAACGCGCTTCGGTCGATCTCCGCGACGGCCGCCGGGGGCTGGTCCTCGTCGTCATAGGCGGTGTCTACGGAGCCGCCGTCCCCGGAAAAGAACGCCGCAGCCTCGGCACCAAGACCGTCACCCGAGCGCTCTTGCGTAACGGTCGCCAATCCCGGCTCGGGCTCGCGCGTGACAGTGACGGCGGGCTCGGGCTCTTGAAACCAGGTTGACCCGCAATTCGAGCATTGCACGTCCCGCCCGGCGGGAGGGATCAGAGCCGCGTCAATCTCATACTGCGCATCGCAATTTGGGCAAATGAGCCGCATCTCGTGCCACCTGTCGGGGTCGGGACGCCCCCCAACCTAGCTATTGTGGCGGTGTCTTATCAGGGCTTTCGAAAAAGGCAAAGTGTGCGCTGTGCGGAATTGAAACCCCGCCAGCGCTGAGGCAAACATGTCGCGAATGGATATGGGGCCGCGCGTGATCGAGCTTACCGGTGTCAGCTATAGCTACGGCGACCGGCCGCTCTTCGATGCGCTCGACCTGTCGCTGGCCCCGGGGTCGTTCCATTTCCTCACCGGCCCCTCGGGCAGCGGCAAAACGACGCTCCTGAAACTCTGCTACCTCGAACTCGCGCCCGGCCAAGGACATGTCGCGCTGTTCGGAGAAAACGCGGACGACCTCGACCGCGATGGGGTCGCCGCGATCCGTCAGAGGATTGGGATCGTGCATCAGGACTGCCAGTTCCTCGATCATCTCCCGCTTTCGGAGAACATTGCACTGCCATTGGCGGTCGCGGGGCGCGATCCGGAACCCGAGCGTGGAAATCTCGCAGAGCTTCTGGCGTGGGTGGACCTTGGAGACCGCGCGAACGCGCTCCCGCCCGAGCTCTCGGGCGGAGAACGTCAGCGTGCTGCGCTTGCCCGCGCGGTCATCATGGCCCCCGACGTAATCTTGGCCGACGAGCCCACTGGCAATGTGGATTGGGAGATGGGCACACGCCTTTTGATGCTGCTTGTTGAGCTGAACAAGCTGGGCAAGACAATCCTCGTGGCAACCCACGATCTGGGACTGATCCGACAAGCGAAGGTACATGTTCAGGCCCGCGTGCTGCGTCTTGCCAACAAATCGCTCACGCTCGCCGGCTCCGACCTGTGAGCCGTCCCGACGCAACCCAGCTCAGGTTGCCAGAGGCTGGCGACGTGAACCGGATTGTACCTCCGAGCGGCATCACAAGCCTATTGACCGCCTTTGTTGCGGCCGCCATGGCGTTTCTCTCGGTTTTCGCGCTCGCGCTTTGGTTCGCCACGGAAAGACTAGCGGCACGTTGGGCCTCGGAACTCGCCGAGAGCGCGACCCTTCGGATCGCGGCGCCTCAAGCAGAGCTTGACGCCGAACTCGCGGCCGCGCTCCGGGTCCTCGATCAGACCCCGGGCGTGACGTCGGCACGCGCCCTCGAAGTTGCGGAACAACGGGCGCTCCTTGAGCCTTGGTTCGGCCCGGATCTACCGCTCGACGACCTGCCGATGCCACGCCTGATCGAGGTGACGGTGGATCGCGGCATCTTCGATGCCGAAGGGCTGGCGCTCCGGCTTAGGGCCGAGGTGCCCACCGCGGTTCTCGACGATCATACGCGCTGGCGCGCCCCGCTCATCACGGGCGCGAAACGCCTCCAGCTGGTCGGATGGCTGGCCATTTTGCTGATCGTTGGAGCGCTTACCGCAATGATCACCCTTGCGGCGAGCGCCTCGCTGGCCGCAAATGCCCGGGTGATTGATGTCCTCAGGATCATTGGTGCCCGTGACCGCTTCGTTGTCCGAGCGTTCACCCGCCGCTTCACGCTTCGCGCCCTGATCGGCGCGGCCGCTGGAACCGTCCTCGGCCTCATCGCCCTGGCCGCCGTGCCCCAGGGTGCCAGCGCGGGCGTGCTCTTTGCTGATCTCAGGTTCCGCGGGCCCGAATGGTTGGCGCCGCTCGCGATCCCGCTTCTGGCCGCCGCCATGGCCTTTCTCGCAACCCGCATCGCTGCGCTGCGCCGGCTCCAGGAAACCGCATGATGGCGCGCCGCTGGGTCCTTTCGTTGCTCTTCAGCATACAGATTTACGCCGCAATGCTGGTGCTCGCGCTGGTGTTCTTCCCAGCCGCTCTGGTCAGCCGAAAGGGCGCGAAGCGGGCGTGTCACACATGGTGCGCCTGGGTCCTCTGGAGCGCGCGAACCATGCTCGGACTTCGAACCGAGATCCGTGGCACGCCGCCGGAGGGCGCCGTTCTTGTGGCCGCCAAACACCAGAGCTTCCTCGACATCATCCTGATTTTCCATAGTCTTCCCAGCGCGCGCTTCATCATGAAGCGGATCTTGCTGTTCTCGCCAATTTTTGGGCAGTACGCGTGGCGGATTGGCTGTATCCCGGTCAACCGTGGCAAGCGTGGCGCTGCCATCGCCAAAATGGTGCGCGACGCGACCCGAGAGATGGCGTTGCCTGGCCAGCTCATCATCTACCCACAAGGGACCCGCGTGGCGCCCGGTGCCCATAAGCCCTACAAAATAGGGACCGGCGTCCTCTACGAGACCATGGAACAGACCTGCGTGCCCGTGGCCACGAATGCCGGCGTTTTCTGGCCCCGCCGCGGGATCATCAGGCAACCGGGTCTCGCGGTCGTGGAGTTTCTTGATCCCGTTCCCCCCGGCCAACCAAAGGAGGACTTTCTGGCTCAGATCGAGCCTCTGATCGAGACAGCCTCCGACCGCCTCATGGAAGAGGCGGGGTTTCGCAAGGAGAAAACCGCATGACAATTGAGACCGTCGCGGCCCTTGAGGCGCTCTACGGCAAGCCAAAGCCACCATCGCTTCGCAAGGTCGCCCAGACGCTGACCCCCGGCTACCGGACTTGGATCGAACGCGCACGGTTCTGCGTGCTGACCACCGTCGGCCCGGAAGGCAGCGATGCGAGCCCCCGGGGAGATGACGGTCCGGTCGTCCGCGAGATCGACGCGACCACCCTGGCGATGCCCGACTGGCGCGGCAATGATCGCCTCGACAGTTTGCGCAACATTGTCCGGGACCCCCGCGTGTCGCTGATGTTCATGGTGCCGGGCTCAACCAATGTTATCCGCTTGAACGGCAAGGGCCGCGTCACCGCCGATCCCGATGTCTTGGCGAGCTTCGATCGTGGCGGCAAGCGTCCACGTAGCGTCATTCTGATCACCATCGGCGAGATCTACTTCCAATGCGCCCGCGCCGTCATGCGCGCGGGTCTTTGGACCCGCGACGACAGCGAGGGCCTGCCCAGCGCGGGCGACTTGCTCGCCGAGATGACCCAAGGCGATATCGGGGGAGCGCCCTATGACGCGGAATGGCCCGAGCGCGCGAAAAAGACCATGTGGTAGCACCCGAGGAAGGCTGCCATGCGTCTTCGTGGACTGTGGCCGTCGGCGGAGCACCCGCATGGGGAGTGAGACGCACCCCAGCCCGTAACCCTTCCTACGCCGCCAGCCCCTTTGTCCCGATATCGAGGAATTTGCGTCGGCGGTTCTCGACAAGCTCGCTCGGGGACTGCTCCGAAAGCTCGCCCAACATCTGCGCGATCGCCGCCCCCACTGCCCTAATCGCGCTCTCGGCATCGCGTTGGGCTCCACCCAGGGGCTCGGGAACTATCCGGTCGATCACGCCCAGGTTCAGCAGATCCTGGGCGGTCAGACGCAGGGCTTCTGCCGCCTCGCGCATCTTCTCGGCATCCTTCCAAAGGATCGAGGCACAGCCCTCGGGGGAGATCACTGAGTAGATGGAATGCTCGAGCATCGCCACACGGTTCGCTGTGGCGAGCGCCACCGCGCCGCCCGATCCACCCTCGCCGATGATCACGCTGATCATCGGTACCCTCAGTTTGAGGCAAATCTCCGTCGAGCGCGCGATGGCCTCTGACTGGCCGCGCTCTTCCGCGCCTTTTCCAGGGTAGGCGCCGGGTGTGTCGACAAGGGTGATCACCGGCGCAGAAAACCGGTTCGCAAGTTCCATGAGCCGGATCGCCTTCCGGTAGCCTTCTGGGCGCGCCATGCCGAAATTGTGCTCGATCCGGCTGTTGGTATCATGACCCTTCTCGTGACCAATCACGATCACTGGCCGGTCACCAAACCGCGCGAGCCCGCCGGACAGCGCAAGGTCATCGGCGAAATTCCTGTCTCCCGCGAGCGGTGTGTATTCGGTGAACAGCTCCGCGAGGTAGTCCTTGCAATGCGGGCGATCCGGATGGCGGGCGACTTGGCATTTCCGCCACGGCGACAGGTCCTTATACAGGTCGCGGATCATCGCCTGGGCCTTGGCGTCGAGCCCCGCCGCCTCCTTCTCGACGTCCATTTCCTCGTTGCGGCGCGCCAGCGCCCGGAGTTCCTCCGCTTTGCCCTCGATCTCGGCGAGCGGCTTCTCAAACTCGAGGTAGTTCGTCATCGGCACCCTTCCCTTGAAGCCACCTTCATATGTCGCCATGAAAGCGTGAACGCAATCCCGGGGTGGGATCTTGTCCGATCCGAAAGAAACGTTGCAGGCGATCTGGTGGGCTGGTGTCACGGCGGTCCGAGGTTTTGAGGCCGTCTCTTTGGCCCTAGATGCTGGCGTGGATCCCCCTGCCGCAATCCTCGCCACGGGCAAAGCAGCGGTCAGCATGGCAGAGGCCGCCTGCGCGCGGTTTCCCGGCACGCCGTGCCTTGTCTGCACCAAGTATGACCACGCCGCCGAGGCGAACCTTCCTACCCATGCGAAGGTCATCGAGGCGGCCCATCCCGTCCCGGACGCCCAGAGCATCGCAGCGGGCCGCGCCGCCCTCGAGCTGGTGTCCGCTATGGACCCGGGCAGCCACCTTCTGCTCCTGGTCTCGGGCGGCGCGTCGGCCCTTCTCGAGGTTCCCAAAGGCGATCTCACGCTCGAGGATCTCGCCGCGGAGAACGCGCGGCTCTTAAGCGAGGGCCTTGACATCCACGCGATGAACCGCCGCAGGAAGGAGCTCTCCGAGATCAAGGGCGGCGGGCTCCTCTCCGCGTTCCAGGGCGCGCGCGTTTCCGTGCTCGCGATCTCCGATGTCGAGGGGGACGATATCGGTGTGATCGGCTCGGGGATCGGGGCGGCGCCCGAAGCGGCGAGCTTCGCCTACGACGCGCGTATCGTGGCATCGAATGCCATCGCGCGTGCCGCCGCGGCCGCCGAGGCAGGCCGCCGCGGGATCCCCGTACTGTCCTCGGACGAAACGCTTTACGAGGATGTGGGCGATGCCGCCCAGCGCATCTCGGCCGCCCTTGATGGCGCACCGGGTTTGCGGATCTGGGGCGGCGAACCCACCGTGATCCTCCCGCAAAACCCAGGCGACGGCGGCCGCAATCAGGCGCTTTCCCTTGCCGTCGCCCGCGACATCGCGGGACGCGATGGCCTGAGCGTCCTCATCGCCGGAACCGATGGCAGCGATGGCCCGACCGGCGCGGCAGGCGGGCTCGTGGACGGGTCCACCTGGACGCCGGACGCCGCCGGTTATCTGGCCCGCGCCGACAGCGGAAGCTTTCTGAACACCCGGGGAGCCCGCTTTGTGACCGGGCCAACCGGCACCAATGTCATGGACCTCGCGCTGGCGTTGCAAGGCTGAAGGGCTACGGCCGACCACCGCGATCCCTGGCGGCCACGCCCCATGCCGCTCAATACGGTGTCGGTGCGTCGGGAACATGGCCCCAAGGGAACGTAACTCCGAGCGGAGCAGCCTCTCTGACGCCGCCAATCTGGTACCCTGCTCCACCATCCCCTAATCTCCCATAAGAACAGGGACCGGGGGACGCGCATGGTAGCCAGAAAAACCGTAGCGGTGATCGGCGGTGGCGTCAGCGGCCTCGCCGCCGCGAAGGCCTTCAAGGAACGCGGCCACACCGTGACGGGCTTTGAACGCAGCCATGACTTCGGCGGCGTGTGGGAACCCTCAAGAAGCTACCCCGATGTCCAAACGCAATCGCCCAAGGACCTGTACCGCTTTACGGATTTCCCGATGCCCGAGGATTACCCCGAGTGGCCCAAGGGTCCGCAGGTCCATGCATATTTACATGCTTATGCTGAGAAACACGGGCTTGGGCCGCTCTTTCAACTCAACACCACTGTCTCGTCCATGGACCGCCGCGCGGACGGGCATCCCGGCTGGACGCTGACACTAAATTGCAATGGCGACACGATCACCCAGGACTATGACTTCGTGGCCGTCGCAACCGGTCAGTTCTCCGACAAGAGACTCATCGAGCACCCTGGCCAGGACGCCTTCGAGGCTGCCGGCGGCGACGTCATTCACTCCTCGGACTATACCGACCCCGCGCTTGCAAAGGGCCGCAACGTCGTGGTGCTCGGCGGATCTAAATCGGCCACCGATATTGCGGTCAACGCAGCTCAATCGGGGGCGAAATCGGTCACCCTTGCCTACAGACAGAACGTCTGGCGCGTGCCGTATTATGTGGGCGGCATCAATTTCAAGAACCTGCTTTACATGCGCGCCCAGGAAATCCAGTTCAACGCGTGGGGCAAGTCGCCTCTTCAACGCGTCATTGCCGCGATTTTGAAACCGCTTGTCTGGATCAACTTTCGCGGCCTCGAGACGCTGTTGAAGCAACAACTGAAGCTAAAGAAATGGGATATGGTTCCGAGTGAGCCAATCGAGAAAACCGTGTCCTGCTCGGTCCCGATCGTGACACCAGGTCTCTTCGAGAGCTTCGAGAGTGGCACCGTGACGCCGATCCGGGGCACGATCGAGAAGTACGAACCGGGCCAGGCGGTGCTGACGACCGGCGACAAGGTCCCGTGCGATCTCTCGATCCTCGCCGTGGGCTGGACGCTCGGTCTGCCGTTTTTGTCCGAGGACATACGGGCGAAACTGATCGACGCCGACGGGCAGTACAGGGTCTACCTGCTCGCCGTGAACCCCGACCTACCGGACATGGGGTTCGTCGGCTTCAATTCGTCGTTCTGCACGGTGCTTTCCGCCGAGATGATCGCCCATTGGCTCGTGCGCTTCGCGGATGGTCAGCTCGCCCAGCAGCCCTCCGAGACGGATATGCGTGAGAATATCGAGATGATGCTCGACTGGAAGCGCCGCGAGCGGCCCGCCGCGCAGGTCTATGGCGGGCTTTGCTCGGCGCCGTTCCACTTCAAGCATTTCGACGAGCTTCTCGCGGACATGGGCGCTCTGGTTCGGGCGCGCGGGCCCCTCGCCGAGCAGTTTCGCTACCCCGACGCCGAAGCTTATGGGCGCTTCATCGCCTCGGCACCGTCTTACAGCGTGGAGGCATCATGAAGGTCCTCATCGCAGGCGGCGGGATCGGCGGGCTGACGCTCGCGCTCATGCTTCACGCACGTGGGATCGAAGCGAAGATCTTCGAACAGGCCAGCGAAATCCGGGAATTGGGTGTTGGGATCAACACCTTGCCTCACGCGATCGCGGAATTGGACGCGTTGGGGCTTCTGCCCGCGCTCGATGCGGTGGCGATCCGTACGAGGCGTCTGATCTATAAGACGGGGGCGGGTCTCGACATCGTGGCCCAGCCACGCGGGATTTGGGCCGGGCATCCCGCCCCGCAGTTTTCGGTCCACCGCGGGCGTCTGCAACGGGTGATCCATCGCGCCGTCATCGAGAGGCTGGGCCCGGACGCAATGGCCAATGACAGGCGGCTTGTGTCCTTCGAGCAGACGCAGAAAGGCGTCGACGCGGTCTTCGAGGCACGCGACGGGACCCGCGAGGGGCAACGCGGCGACGTTCTGATTGGCGCCGACGGAATCCACTCGATGGTACGGGGCCTCTTCTATCCCGATCAGGGTCCGCCGGCATGGAACGGCGTGCTGATGTGGCGCGGGGCCACCTGGTGGCCGGAATTCCTCGACGGAGAAACCATGATCGTCGCCGGAGGCATGGCCCATAAGCTCGTGCTCTATCCGATCGCCCGGGACCCGGATCGGCCGGGAGAGGCGCTAACAAATTGGGTGGTTTGCGCTAAGGTGGGCGACGCCTCGAGCCCTATCCCCGGCCGGGACGATTGGTCGCGCGAGGGGACACCGGAAGAGGCGCTCGCGATGGCCAAGGGGCATCTCTCGGTGCCAGAGGTGGATCTCACCGCGCTCGTCAAGGCCACGGACGCGATTTACGTTTACCCGATGTGCGACCGCGACGGGCTGCCCCGTTGGAGCCATGGCCGGGTCACACTCCTGGGCGACGCGGCGCATCCGATGTACCCGGTGGGCTCAAACGGCGCGAGCCAGGCGATCCTCGACGCCCGTGATCTCGCGGACCGGCTCGCTGAGGGCGGCGATCCGGTGGCGGCCCTTGAGGCCTATGACGCCGCGCGCCGACCCGCGACATCGGCCATTGTGACCGCGAACCGATCCGGCGGACCCGAGGGCGTGATCGATTTCGTGGAGGCCCGGGCGCCCAAGGGCTTCGAGGACGTGCACGACGTGGCTACGCCGGAAGAACTGCGGGCGATCGTGGGGGACTACGAGGCGCTGGCGGGGTTTGGAAGACTTCCGGGATGAGCTACGACCTAGAGGTCTGGATCCATGATAGCAGCGCGGTGGCCGACACCCTTGCGGCCCTGGGCTTCACCGCGCTATCGGACCGGGAATTCGAAACATCCGGACGCAATTGGATGATCGGCGTCTCGCTCGATGCGGTCGAGGAGGAGGACATCCCGGATAGGGTGTACAGCACCCTGGCCGGGATCACGCATCTGGTCAGCCTCAGCCTCAACCCGATTGGCGCACCCTGGGCCGGGCGCAGGCTCCTCAAGAAGGCAGCACGCGCATTGGCAGAGGCGGGTCGCGGTGTCGCCCACGATCCGCAAGCGGACCGCCTCACGCTCTCGGCGGCGGCCAAGGCCGATGCGACGGCGCCTTTCCCCGCGAACCGCGCCGGGCGGGTCGATCTCCTCTGTCTCTCCTGGTGGTGGGAGCACGATACCTTCACGGATCCCGGTGGGGTTTTCGCGCTGCTCGACACCGTCGCGCGGCACCTCCCCGAGGCGCTGCCCCGCCGCTACGGGCCGCACGAGCCTCTCGAGCACAGGCTCGAACGTACCGGCCGGGCACATCTCGAGGCGTTCCTTCTGGGCGAGGAGGATTTTGCCGTGTTCTACCCCACGCCACCCTGTCTCGCCGCCACCTATCCCATGGCGAGCGCTGAGCGCGGCTGGGACGGAGAGGGCGATCGGCGCCAGTTCCGCGCCGCAGAGCTCAGCTTCTCCTTCGATGCTGCCGTGCTCGAGAGCCCTGCCTGGAGGGAGCGCCTGATCAGGGCCTGGCGCGCGCTGTCGCTGAGGGTCGCGCCGTTCTATGGCGATGTGCGAGTTCTCTCGAATTGGGAGATGGGGCGCAGTTCCCTGTACTTCCTACCGGATGTCTCAGAGACACATCCTGCTTCCGGACCGTTCTGGCGCGGGATCCCGCGGGAACCGGCGCTGGCCAGGGTTTTGGGGCCGACTTACTCCGCCCTCTGGCCCGACGTGCTGGGAGAGCGAGCGGGCGAGCTTGTTCATCTCGGTGGGAACGACTGGACCCAGCCCCTGGACCCTTCCGTCCCCGACGCTTTGACTCCACCGGAGCCGCCCACCGGGCTGGACCGGCTCGATCGGGGCGAATGGCGATACCGCTATCCGGATGGGTTCCCATTCTGACAGAAAGTGCTTCGGAAGGTTCTCATGAAGGGCTTCGACGCCTGGCGGCGCCGACCGGTTGGGGCTCCGCCCCGCCTCCCTTTGGTCGGCTCCCCGGGGTATTTCTGCCAAGATGAGGGGAGCGCTTGAAGCTACCCAACTGGGCGCAGCGGCGGGTTCCGGTTGGCACCACGGTCTTTCGCGTTGCGCAGGTCCGAACACCAAAAGGCGGCGCGCTGTTGACCTCTCACCCGAAAACTTCTCGCCTCCATCTGCCCGGAAATATCCTCGGGGAGAGCGCGAGAGGGGTTGAAAACCCCTCTCGCCTTGGTCGGCGCCGCAGGCGGCGAAAACGAAAAAGGGCGCCCGGAGGCGCCCTTTCCCAAAAGTCCCGGGTGGGAGCAGCTTACATCATGCCGCCCATGCCGCCCATGCCGTCCATGCCGCCGCCGGGCATCGCGGGCTCGTCCTTCTTCGGACGGTCGGCCACCATCGCTTCGGTGGTGATCAACAGGCCCGCGATCGACGCGGCGTCCTCGAGCGCGGTGCGGACGACCTTCGCGGGGTCGATCACGCCGAACTTGAAAAGGTCACCGTATTCCTCGGTCTGGGCGTTGAAGCCGCAGGTCTTGTCCTTCGACTCGCGGATCTTGCCCGCGACAACCGAGCCATCGACGCCGGAGTTTTCGGCGATCTGGCGCAGCGGTGCCTCGAGCGCGCGGCGCACGATGGCGATACCGGCCTGCTGGTCGCTGTTCTCGCCTTCGAGCTTGTCGAGCGCCTTCGCACCTTGGATCAAGGACACGCCGCCGCCGACGACGATGCCTTCTTGAACCGCGGCGCGGGTGGCGTTGAGCGCGTCATCGACGCGGTCCTTGCGCTCCTTCACCTCGACCTCGGTCATGCCGCCCACGCGGATGACGGCAACGCCGCCTGCGAGCTTGGCGACACGTTCCTGGAGCTTCTCGCGGTCGTAGTCCGAGGAGGTTTCCTCGATCTGCTGCCGGATCTGCTCGACACGCGCCTTGATCTCTTTCTTGGCGCCCGCGCCGTCGATCACGGTGGTGTCGTCCTTCTTGATCAGCACGCGCTTGGCGGTGCCCAGCATGTCGAGGGTAACGTTCTCAAGCTTCATGCCAAGATCTTCCGA
>JBCCKB010000083.1:0-10989 GCA_039027595.1 Pseudomonadota bacterium
CTCTCCAAAAGCGCCTGGTTTTGAGCGGACCGCTCCACGTCCACCTGCGTCCGGAGCAGGTTGGCCGCGCGCATCGAACGCTCGGCCATTGTCCCCAGCCGGTATTCCGTGGCCTCGACCGTCCGCATCGCAGGGTCGAACCGCCGAACCATGAATTCCTTGAAGGTTTGACGTCCGTCGAAGCGTTCCTCGCGCAAGACATCAATGCGGTCATGCACGATGGCAGCATAGGCCCGGGTCGCACCAAAGCGAAAGGCGCTCTTCGCCAGCATGGACTCGAGCTCGGTCGAGATTTTCAACAGCGACTGCAGCGTCCCCTCGGGCCGACGCGCTTCGCTTGTCATATCTCCCATCAGCTCGATCAACTCGCCATCGACCTCGCCCATTCTGGCTCCGATGCTGCGAACCCGCGCCAGACCAAGCATCGACATTGACTTGTAGACCTCGATTTCGCAGAGCCGCTGCGCGATCCGGCCAAGCCGACGTACGCCCAGACCAGGCCGCGCGAATACCGCAAAGCGTATATGGCCCGCGGAATCGATCCGGAAATCGCCTGCGATGAGCGCTCCTTCGTCTACAACCGCGCTCGCGGCGAGGCTTTCGGGAACGAACCACGCGTCCAGCTTTTCGGCGATCCCATCGGCTCCGTCTTGAAGCTCCACGCGAATGAGCGCCGAGGTAACCCTCTGACCGGGCGCCCGGTCTAGCCAGTCCTGGGGAAAAACCTCAAACGTGCGCGAGTCAAAAGGTGTGTCGGCAACACCGCGTCCGAAGACCGTGTATGTCACGAACTCGGTATGGCTCTCCCATTTTAGATCGTGGTTTCCGATCTGGCCGTACCAATGCGTTGCGCCCGGCTTGGGATGATGGGCGCCGAACCGGTCAAGAAGCTCGCATAGATGCGCAAGATCTGCGCTCTTGTCGCGCTTTGCGGCATCCTCGGGCCGCTTTATTGCCAAGAACGCTGCCCGCGCTGGCGGATCTAGCGGTGGAAAGGGCCGCGCGTGAAGTTCATTCGCCAATCCATAGCGCAGCGGATGGTCGTCGATCGTGCCCATGTCGGCCGTGCCTCGCATGCAGTCCGGCCTTTCGGCTCTTGGGGTTGCATAAACAGGACTGTCAAACATTTCGCAATCGAAAGGCGTCGTTGGACGCCGGCGACGCTCCTGCAACCCCATGAAAACACCCGCCGAGCTCAGATTCGCGGCAAAGAGAAGTCGATGGCGGCGGCGGATGTCTTGTCTCTAGGCACGAGCCTCGACCGATGTTGGGGCCAGCCAGCGTCGATCCGTTCGTAAATTGCCTGGCAAGGGCCACTCCGTCACCATGGGAGGATCTAATTGTCCATTGCGAGATGGGCGTTTCCCCGCCCCCTCGAGGAAGCGGGTAAACGCATGGCCGGCCCGGTCGGGCGCGCCGCTTAGTCGATCATCGGTAGAAGCTTGTCGAGCGACGCCTTGGCGTCACCGTAGAACATCCGCGTGTTCTCCTTGAAGAACAGCGGGTTTTCGATCCCGGAATAGCCTGTTCCTTGCCCGCGCTTCGACACGAAAACCTGGTTGGACTTCCAAACTTCCAGCACGGGCATGCCTGCGATGGGTGAGTTTGGATCGTCCTGGGCGGCAGGATTAACGATATCATTCGAGCCGATCACGATCGCGACGTCTGTCTCTGGGAAATCATCATTGATCTCGTCCATCTCCAACACAATGTCGTAGGGTACCTTCGCTTCCGCCAAGAGCACGTTCATATGACCAGGAAGCCTCCCCGCGACCGGGTGGATCCCGAAGCGCACCGTCTTGCCTTGGGCGCGTAGCTTTCTCACAAGCTCCGCCACCGCCTGTTGCGCCTGAGCAACCGCCATTCCGTAGCCTGGGACAATGATGACCGAGTCCGCGTCGTTCAGCGATGCGGCCACGCCCTCGGCTTCGATTGCGATCATCTCCCCTTCAACCGCCATCTGCGGACCGCCGGTTTCGCCAAACCCTCCTAAGATCACGCTGACGAAAGACCGGTTCATCGCCTTACACATGATGTACGACAGGATCGCACCCGAGGACCCCACCAAAGCGCCGACGGTGATCAGCAGGTCATTGCCAAGCGAAAACCCGATCGCCGCTGCTGCCCAGCCGGAGTAAGAGTTCAGCATGGATACAACGACGGGCATGTCGGCACCGCCGATCCCCATGATTAGATGGTAGCCGATAAAGAGCGCGAGAAGCGTCAAGACGATCAGGGTGAACACGCCGCCACCCGCGAAATACCAAATGGCGAAGAGCAGCGAGAGCGCCGCAGCTCCCGCATTCAGCATATGGCCCCCTGGCAACTTCTTGGCCGCGCTATCGACCTTTCCAGCGAGCTTTCCATAGGCGATCACCGACCCGGTGAACGTGACGGCTCCGATCCAAACGCCAAGCACGAGTTCGATCTTCAGGATCGTGATTTCGACCGGTGTCTTCTTGGCAACGAGCTCGGCAAAGACACCCTCGACGGTTTCGCCGGCAGCCTTCGCGGCATCAACCATTCCTATGGTGAAATCGGCGTTGAAACCCACGAAGACAGCCGCAAGGCCCACGAGCGAATGCATGATCGCCACGAGTTCGGGCATTTGCGTCATCTGAACACGTGTCGCAAGCTGGTAGCCTATGGCCGCCCCCCCTGCGATGAGCACAAGCGACGCAAGCCAGCGCCCCTCCCCAGGCCCAATTAGGGTTGCAACAACGGCAATGGCCATCCCCACAATCCCGTACCAGATCGCCCGCTTGGCGCTTTCCTGTCCCGAGAGCCCTCCGAGAGCCAGGATGAAGAGGACAGCCGCGACCACATAGGCCGCTGTGGTAAACCCGAATTCCATGTCCCTACCCCCTTAAGACTTCTGAAACATGGCGAGCATGCGCCGTGTTACGAGAAATCCGCCGAAAATGTTCACGGCCGCCATGAACACCGAAAGCCCCGCGAGGATCGTCACAAGCGCCGAACTCGAACCGATCTGCATCAACGCACCTAGGATGATGATCGATGAAATCGCATTGGTAATTGCCATCAAGGGCGTGTGGAGGCTGTGAGAGACATTCCAAATCACTTGGAAGCCGACGAATACGGACAGTACGAAGACGATAAAGTGCTGCATGAAGGAGGCGGGTGTGTAGAGCCCGGCCAGCAGGATCAGCCCGCCGCCGACAGCCAACAAGCTCACCTGCTGCCGGGTCTGAGCGCGAAACGCCGCCAGCTCCTCGGCCCTTCGTTCTTCTGGTGTCAGCTCTTTCGGCTTTTCCTTTGGCGGGGCCGCCGCGATAGCCGCCACTTTGGGGGGTGGCGGAGGAAATGTAATCTCGCCCTCGAACGCAACGGTGGCGCCGCGGATTACGTCGTCTTCCATATCATGGACAACCTGGCCATCTTTTTCAGGCGTGAGGTCGGTCATCATGTGCCGGATGTTCGTCGCATAGAGCGTCGAGGATTGCGCCGCCATCCGACTTGGAAAATCGGTATAGCCAACGATGGTGACCCCGCCATCAGTAACGATCTTCTCGTCAGGGACCGTGAGCTCACAGTTTCCGCCGCGCTCAGCGGCAAGATCGACGATCACTGAGCCGGGCTTCATCGCCTCGACCATGTCCTTGGTCCAAAGAACAGGCGCATCACGTCCCGGAATAAGAGCCGTGGCAATCACGATATCGATGTCGGGCGCGAGCTCGCGGAATTTGGCAAGCTGCTTTTCACGAAACTCGGGGCTCGACGGCGCCGCGTATCCCCCCGTGGCCGCTCCGTCCTGCTGCGCTTCCTCGAACTCCAGGAACACAAACTCCGCGCCCATGGATTCGATCTGCTCGGCCACTTCCGGACGCACATCGAACGCATAGGTAATTGCCCCAAGCGATGTCGATGTGCCAATCGCCGCCAAACCCGCGACCCCCGCTCCGATCACCAGAACCTTCGCGGGGGGCACCTTGCCGGCGGCCGTCACTTGGCCCGTGAAGAAGCGACCGAAATTGTTGCCCGCTTCGATCACCGCTCGGTAGCCCGCGATGTTTGCCATCGACGACAGCGCGTCCATCTTCTGGGCGCGGCTGATCCTCGGCACCATGTCCATCGCTATGACATTGCCGCCAGTGGCTTTCGCAGCTTCGAGAAGGGCCTCGCTTTGACCTGGGTAGAAAAAGGAAATCAGTGTCTTACCCTTGCCGAGCGCGCCAAGCTCTTCCTCCGTCGGCGGGCGCAACTTGGCGATGACATCGGACGTCGCCCAAAGGTCTGACGCGCTCCCGACCACCTCGACACCCGCCTCGGCATACGCGGCATCGGAAAAGCCCGCGGAGACCCCCGCGCCGCTTTCGATCAAGCAGTCATATCCCAATTTTTGGAGTGCTCGGGCGGAATCGGGGGTCATCGACACCCTGTCCTCGCCCTTGAACACTTCTCTCGGCGTGCCAATCTTCATGGAATTGTCGTCCCCCGTCGTCTTTGGTCAGCCTCTAACATGGGCCGATCCGGGCCGCTGTCTAATAGCGGCGGCTTTTTTAATTCACAAGGAGCCTCTCGCCCACCTTCAGACCCAGCGCCGAACTTTCGCGGCGTAGGCCTCAAAGTCAGATCCAAACACCGTCCGCAGTCGGGCCTCCTCTGCTCTGATAAAGCGCTGATCAATCAACCAGACGAAGGCTGGGATCAGAACCAAGGACAACGCCGCTTCCCATCTTAGGATAAGTCCGCTCAGCAAGAGCGCATCGCCGAGATAGATTGGATTACGCGTCATGGCGAAAACGCCCGTGGAAATTAGGGCGCTCGGGTCACGTCTTGGGATCGGCGTCGTCCTTGCTTTGTAGAACTCCCGGATCGCCAACCCCATCAGCACCAGCCCGGCAACAGCCAGGAAATTGCCCACGAATTCGGCCATCCCGCCACCTTGCCATCTCAACACGGGCAGATAGCGCGATTGCAGCCAGGCAAGGATCAACGCGAGAGCCAGCCAGACGGGAGGGATATCGAGCGCTTTCATGGGGCGGAGCCTGGCCCCGGCCTCGCCGGGGATCAAGCAAGTTTTGGCAAGCAAGGCGGCTCCCGCGACGGACGCGTCGTCCTTGCGGGTTCTAGACAGTGTACCCCACATCCAAATGGAGTTTACGCGTGATCCGCATTGGCCTCACAACGCTCGCGATTGCTGCCGGTCTCGTGGCGCAAGCGCCGCAGATTGGCATAGTACTCGCCCAGATCAGAGGTCCGTGCTGGTGATGACGGCGCCTAGGCGCTCCGGAGCCGCGCCTTGGGTTGATTCCGCGCCGCCCACGCGCGAAGCGCATCGCCGAAGGCTTCGAAGAGCGGTCGAGACACCGGATCAAGGGCCGCGTTGTACTCGGGGTGCCACTGCACGCCCAGCGCAAACCCAGGTGCCGCATCAATGTAAACCGCTTCGGGCGTTCCATCGCATGCCCTGCCGTCGATCACCACCCGGTTTCCCGGCCGTACAATCCCCTGACCGTGGAGTGAGTTTGTCCGCACAACCTCGGCCCCCATCAGCCGATGGAACGGTCCATTGGGCGTGAAGGTCACATCATGGCGAAGCGCGAACTTCTCCTCAAGCGTGCCGTCCGGCGGCATGCGGTGATTGTTCCGCCCGGGCAAGTCACGGATTTCGGGATGCAGCGTGCCTCCCATTGCCACGTTCACTTCTTGAAAGCCGCGGCATATCGCAAGAAAGGGCTGACCCGCGTCGACACAAGCACGGACAAGCGGCAGCGTAATTGCGTCGCGCTCGCGATCAAACGCACCGTGAGCCTCGGTCGGCGCCTCGCCATACTCCTCCGGGTGTACGTTGGGACGCCCGCCCGTGAAGAGAAACCCGTCGCAGACGTCCATGAGCTCGCTGACGGAAACGTATCCAGGGTCGGCCGGGATCAAAAACGGTACGGCGCCCGACACCTGGGCAATCGCCTCTGAGTTCATCGTACCGCCGGCATGGACCGGATATTGATCATTAAGCAGATACGCGTTTCCGATGATGCCGACGACCGGACGAGACATTTGCTTTGAATTCCCTAAACCTTCCGGTGCGATACTAGAGCGCTCGCATCGAGTTATAAAGGCTTCTGCGGCGCACAAGGGTCTGTGCATCGGGCATTTGGTGCAAAATCAGGCACTCTCGACCCCAATCGTTTCCCGTCAAATCTCGGCGACAAGCCCTATTGCTTCAATCCCCGACTGTGCGGCGGCTGCGTCATTGTCGGACGTATCTCCGGTTACGCCCACCGCTCCAATGATCTCTCCACGCTTGTCACGAACGAGAACGCCGCCCGGAACCGGAACGACTTGGCCCTGGAAAAGCCCGTTGACCGCGCCCATGAAATACGCCTGCGCCTCCGCGCGGGCCATCTGCGCGGTTCCCGCCATCCCCAGCATCACAGCTCCGTAGGCCTTGCCATGCGCAATCGAAAACCGCCCTGGGCTGGCACCATCCTCGCGCTCGAAGGCTTTGACGTGGCCGCCTGTGTCGAGAACGACCACCGAGAGCGGCTTCAGTTCCATCTCGCGGCCCTTCGCTAGAATGCTTCGGATCATCCGTCTCGACCGTGTCAGGTTGATTTCTGCCATCTTTCCCCTGTCCCTTCTTCGCCCGTTGGCCTAACTGCCCGCCTTGGCCTTCAACCGATAAGCGTGAAGCAAGGGCTCCGTATATCCGGCAGGCTGGGTGCGGCCCTCAAACACAAGATCCCGCGCGGCTTGAAAGGCCAAGCCGTCAAACGCTGGCGCCATCGGCTTATAGCCTGGATCCCCGGCATTTTGGCGGTCGACGACCTCGGCCATCTTGCGGAACACGCCCTCGACCTCGCTGTCTGAGACAATTCCATGGTGCACCCAGTTCGTGATGTGCTGTGCCGATATTCTGCATGTGGCGCGATCCTCCATGAGGCCCACATCATTGATGTCGGGCACCTTCGAGCATCCCACGCCTTGATCCACCCAACGCACCACATACCCAAGAATACCTTGGGCATTGTTCTCCACCTCTCGAATGATCTGGTCCTTCGACCATTTTTGGAAGCTCGCAAGCGGGACATCCAGAATCCCATCCACATGGGCGCGCCGACCGCCCTTCCGGAGCTTTTCCTGTACCTTGAAGACATCGACCTTGTGGTAGTGGAGCGCGTGGAGGGTGGCCGCCGTCGGAGACGGAACCCAAGCAGTGTTCGCTCCGGCCTTTGGGTGTTCTATTTTTGCTTCAAGCATTGCACCCATCATGTCGGGCATCGCCCACATCCCCTTGCCGATTTGTGCGCGCCCAGAGAGGCCGCACTCGAGCCCCACATCCACATTGAGGTTTTCGTATGCGCCGATCCACGCCTTGCGCTTGATGAAGTCCTTGCGGCTGAAAGGCCCCGCTTCCATGGACGTGTGGATCTCATCGCCCGTACGGTCGAGAAAACCGGTGTTAATGAACGCCACGCGGTGTTTAGCCGCCCGAATGCACTCCTTGAGGTTCACTGACGTGCGCCGCTCCTCGTCCATGATCCCAAGCTTCACTGTGTAGGCCTCGAGACCGAGCGCTTTCTCCACAGCACTAAACACGCGGTCGGCAAAAGCGACTTCCTGAGAACCGTGCATCTTGGGCTTCACGACGTAGACCGAACCGGCGGTTGAATTTTTGGGACCATCGGATTTGTTGAGGTCGTGCAGGGCGATCAAAACGGTGACCAGAGCGTCCATCAGTCCTTCGAAGCCCTCGGAGCCCTCTGGAGTGAGGATCGCGGGATTGGACATGAGATGCCCGACATTGCGCACCAGCATCAGCGCGCGCCCCTTGACCGAAAGTGTGCTGTCACCATCGGGCTTAGTGAAGACGTGATCCGGCTCAAGGGCGCGAGAGACCACCTTGCCGCCTTTCTCGAAGGATGCCGTGAGATCACCCTTCATCAGCCCCAACCAATTGCGGTAGGCCAGAACCTTGTCCTCCGCGTCGACGCAAGCCACCGAATCCTCGCAATCCATGATCGCGGTCACGGCACTTTCAAGTCGAACATCCGCGAGGCCGCACTGATCTCGGGCCCCAACCGGATGCGTGCGGTCGAAGACAAGTTCAATGTGAAGCCCGTTGTTCTTGAACAGAACCGAGTCTGGCGCCCGAGGATGGCCTCGGTAGCCCACGAACTTCTCCGGTGTCTCTAACGGACGGTCATCGACAAGAAGCGCCCCGCCCGCGACATGGTACCGGCGCGCGTCGGCATGGCTGCCGCCGGCGATCGGCACGGCGTCATCTAGAAACACGCGCGCCCGAGCGACAACCCGCGCCCCGCGTCCGCGCTCGTAACCTCCTGACGGCGGAGGGCTGCCGATGGCGTCCGTGCCATAGAGCCCATCATAGAGCGAACCCCAGCGTGCATTCGCAGCGTTGAGCGCATAGCGCGCATTGGTGATCGGCACGACAAGCTGCGGCCCGGGGACCGTGGCGATCTCGGGGTCAATCCGTGACGTGTCGATCTCGAAGTCGGCGCCTTCGGCTTCCAGGTATCCAATTTCGGTCAAGAACTCCCGATAGGCGGCGTGATCATGCGGCTGATTTCGGCGCTTCAGATGCCAGGCATCGATCTCGGCTTGAAGCGTCTCGCGGCGCTCAAGCAACGCTCTATTCTCCGGCCCAAAATCCGCAAATAGCGCGGCCAAACTCTCCCAAAACACCGCGGCGTCAATACCGGTACCCGGAAGCGCTTCAGCCTCAATGAAATCAACCAACTCAACGGCGACCTTAAGCCCCGCGATCTCGGTCATTTTGGTCATTCCTACGCCTCCAAACCGGTTTTGCGGCCCTCACTGAACACACCGCGCTTTCTAGGCGGGGTTTCTCGGACTGGCAAGCACACGCCCCTTTCGCGCGCGGCGGCAACGCTCCGAGCAATAAAGAACGCGATCCCAATCGCGCGCCCATTTCTTGCGCCACGAAAACGGGCGACCACAGACGGGACAAACCTTCTCGGGAAGGTCCGATTTCTTTTTCTTTACCAACGATCTAAAGGCCGAGGCTGAGTTGTTTGCTTTGCTTTCTCGGCCTAGGCGCGCGATCGTTGACGAAACGCGGGTCCTTTCGGCTCGCGTGCTGGCGCACGATCCGCGACGCCTCCTCGCGGAAGCCCTGGGTCTTTCGCACCGCCCAAATACGCGACCGCGCATCCCGCCCCGCTTGCGCCAGGTCGATGACCGGACCCGGATAGATCAACCTCGCCGCGCCCTCCCAGCGCCAGGGCTCTTGCAAAAACCGGTCGGGCACGTCTGCGAGTTCGGGAAGCCAGGTGCGCGTAAACACCCCGTCTGGATCCTGATCTCGCCCCTGCTTTACCGGATTATAAATCCGCGGCGTGTTGATCCCTGTGACGCCCGCCTGCATTTGAAGCTGCGGCCAGTGGATACCTGGGTCGTAGTCGGTAAACAGGCGCGCCAGATGGGGTCCGGTTGCACGCCAATCGAGCCAGAGATGGTAGCTCGCAAAGGAGACAAGCATCGCACGCATTCGAAAGTTCAGCCATCCGGTCGCATGCAGATAGCGCATATTGGCATCCACAAATGGAATGCCGGTCTCGCCAGCTTCCCAAGCTGCCCGCTTAACCCGGTCATCGCCACGGAGACCTTGAAAGGCTGAATGCAGCTCACGAACTTCCATATCCGGCGCGTCTTCGAGCTTTTGAGTAAAGTGGTCACGCCACGCAAATCGGGCCTGCGCGCTTTTGAGACTTCCCACCCATCCTGATCTGGTTCCCCTGACGTCTCGCTGGCGCGCCTGGGTCGCGTGGGCAACTTCTCGGATCGAAAGTGTGCCCCAGGCAAGGTGCGGGCTCAGGCGCGAGCACGCGGTCTCGCCAGTGAGTGGCGACGACATGGCACTCCGGTAAGACTGGCCACGGGTCGCGAGAAAGCTTGAAAGCAGGGTCTCTCCGTCCTCTCGGCGCCCTTTCTGGCGCTCCCTTATCCCACAGGGCACCAGGCCCAGGGACGCCGCCGAAGGGATTTTTCCGGGATCACACCACTGCGCGGCTCGAAGCACGTGGGGACGCGGCGCCATCGCGCTGAACACGAAGCTATCGCGCGCCCTGGCCCAACCGTCTCGGGAGGCAAGCCTCCGCACGACCCCCGACTGTGGTACCTCTTCCCACGGAATTCCCGCGTCTCGTGCCCAACGCGCCACATCGCGGTCGCGATCATAGGTCCAAAGTGTTCCCGTCTCCTGGTGGCTTACGATGCGCGCTATCCCGCGCTCCGAGCGGATCGCCTCAAAGACCTCAACAGCCGACCCTACTCGGATCAGAAGAGGCGCGCCAAGACCGGCCAGGTCGCTCCGGAGGCTGCACAGCGCATCCGACACGAATTGCCACTGCCGATCTGAGGCATCCGTTCCAGCCCACAGACCGGGCTCCACGATATAGAGCGGTAGCACCGGCTCTTCTGCCGCTGCAGCGCGCGTGAGAGCGGGGTGATCGACAATCCGCAGATCGCGCTTTAACCAAAGAACTGTAACAGCGTCCATGTTGCAGAGGTAGTGAGCTCAGCCCGACGCTCAATATCGCGACTAGGACAAATACCTCCGAGACGCCTGAAGATCAGCCTCCTCGCTGTTTTTCAGAACCGACACGAGCCTCCAGACAACCCGGTCGTTATCTTCGATTGCAGCGTCTGTTTCGTCGTTGAATGGCACAAAGGCATTGTTCAAATTTACCAATCGATCACCGCCCTTTAGAATGTAATACTGCCAGACTGTGTAGGATGGCGAGCCAAGCGATAGAGTGTCTTCCGAAAGACGATATAGTCCTTTCGAGTAGTCCCTTCTCGCCTCACCCGGGGCACCCCGGGTAAAGTCCGCATCATAAGCCGCGTAGATCGTCGCCGGCGATGGCTCGCCTTTGGTTCCGGCGAGTGAAATGTAGCCCAGTGATTGAGTCCCAGGGTCGTTATTGGGTCTGGGCTCGGGTCCTTTTGCGACCGCGGCGTCCATCAAACCCTTGACCGTAA
>JBCCKB010000084.1:0-10960 GCA_039027595.1 Pseudomonadota bacterium
GACAGCATTCAAAGGCGCGTGCCCGGCATGGTACGCAGCCTCAACGGCCCGGCACACCTCCAGGGGATCAAGCAGCCCCGCGTTGAGGTAAAGCGACAGAACAGAGTGATACAAGAACCGTTCACCGTCGAGCATCGCATCCTGAAAATCGCCGAATTGCGGCAGGGCGTGCTCGATAAAGTGCTCAAGCGATGCCAACGCCCCTGCGCGGGTGACCGCGAACCAAAATGGCCGCAACGTCCCAAAGTTACCGTCAAACCGGGTCTCGACGAGGGATAGGACCTCTTCGGTGATCCGATCGGGCTTGGTGCGGTGGAGGCCCGGCATCAACAGACCGCCCGATGCCGGTTTCCGGTTTTCGGCGTCAAAGTTCCAACGCCCCCCTTCCGGCGCGTCGCCTGCCATCAAGAGCCCCGTCTTGCGGCGCATTTCTCGGTAGAAGAACTCCATGCGCAGCTGTTTGCGGCCAGACGCCCAGGCCTCAAACTCAGAGTGGCTGGCGACAAACCTCGTGTCCTCGAGCATCCTAAGCGGCGCGCGCCAGTGGATCGCGGCGTCGACCAAGGCCGACTTCAGCCGATATTCACCCGGCTCTGTAATCACGACCTCTTCGCAGGTCGTCTCGCCGAGCGCGCGGGAAACCTCGCGCGCGAGGCTCCCGGAATTCCCGCCATCGTCAAGGCGCACATAGCGCACGGTCCAGCCCGCCTCCCTGAGGTCTTCGGCGAAATGCCGCATCGCCGAGAACACGAAGGCGATTTTCTTTTTGTGATGACCTACGTAACGCGCTTCCTCGGCCACTTCGGCCATCAGAACCGTGTCCTTTGCGGGGTCTGCGGCCGCTAGGGACGACACCTGAAAAGAGAGTTGGTCGCCAAGTACCAGAACGAGGCGGCCTCCGCCCGGGGGATCCGAAAGATGCGTCATGCGCTCAGAAATAGCGCGCCTTTCGACACCGGCCACGCCCAGCGCAAGGAACGCAGGGCATGGCCCAGGAACCGCCCCGGTTGATCCGCTTGACAGCACCGCCCGAGCCCTCGCATCAGTGAAGGATCGGTTTCTCAGAACACCCCAAAGAGGCGATGGCGCAACTTGCAGAACTCACCGGGGTCTTTGCCCGGATCGGCGTTCTTTCCTTTGGGGGCCCCGCGGCCCAGATCGCGCTGATGCACCGGGAGCTCGTCGACCGAAGGTCCTGGCTGAGCGAAGACGAGTATCTGCGCGCCTTGTCGTTTTGCATGCTTTTGCCTGGACCCGAGGCCATGCAGCTCGCCACCTACGCGGGTTGGCGGCTCCAAGGCGTTCGGGGTGGACTGATAGCGGGTCTTCTCTTTGTCCTGCCGGGTGCTTGTGTGGTCATGGCGCTGGCCCTCGCCTACGTCTTTTTCGGATCCTTGCCACTCGTCGAGGCACTGTTTTTGGGTGTGAAGGCCGCAGTAATCGCCATTGTGATCGAGGCTCTCTTCAAGGTCGCGCGCCGCGCATTGAAATCACGGACGGCCTATATGATCGCCGGCTCGTCTTTTCTGGCAATCTTCGCCTTCGGGCTCCCCTTCCCCGTAATCATTGGGGCCGCGGCGATCTGGGGCTTCCTTTCAGGCGGCGGAGTTGAACCCGCCAAAGCCACCCGACCCGACCTCCGGGCGCTTGGTCGGACCGTCGCTGTCTGGGGTTCGGTTTGGCTTGCACCGATTGCCCTCCTTTGGGCCTCCGGCGCGCAGTTTTTGACCGAAATTGCCTTGTTCTTCTCGAAACTTGCGGTCGTCACCTTTGGCGGGGCCTATGCGGTTTTGGCCTATATGACCCAAGAGGTGGTCGAGGAACGGGGGTGGCTAAGCACGGCCGAAATGATCGATGGGCTCGGCCTTGCCGAAACCACACCCGGTCCATTGATCTTGGTGACAGAGTTTGTCGCGTTTCTCGCCGGGTTCGGTATCGGCGGCGCGGGCTTGGCCTTCGCAGCGGCTTTGACGGCGCTTTGGGTCACGTTTGTCCCCTGTTTTCTTTGGATCTTTGCCGGTGCGCCCTATCTTGAATGGATCGCCGCGCGGCCCCGGCTTACCGGTGCGCTCAGCGCTATCACGGCTGCGGTGGTGGGCGTCATATTGAACCTCTCAATCTGGTTCGGGCTCCATGTTCTCTTCTCGGACATCGTCCGGACTGACGCCGGACCGGTAACGCTTCTCACACCGGTTTGGTCAAGCCTTGAGCCGGTGGCTGCGGGGCTTGCCAGCCTTGCCGCGCTGATGCTTCTGGGGTTCGGGTGGCCGCTCTTGCGCGTTTTGAGCCTCTCGGCCGGCCTCGGTCTTTTCATCGGCCTCGCGCTCACCTGACGGGATCCCGGCTCTCAAGACTTGGACAGAAACGTCGCCTCGCTAAACTCTGCCCTGTGCAAGCGCGCGTAGCTCCGGTAACCAGCGCTTAAGCCTTTTGAGTGCCCTTTTCTTCCCTAGGGAATCCCATATGCTGGGCCCACGATCAGGACGAGCAATGACCCGCAAGATCGACTACGGCAATCTAATGCATCAGGCGATGCGCGGCCTCATTCAGAGGGTCCTTCAGGATGTGTCCGAGCAAGGGCTGCCTGGGCAGCATCACTTCTTCATTACCTTCGACACCATGCATCCCGATGTGGAGATCGCGGACTGGCTTTCCGACCGCTATCCCGACGAAATGACCGTGGTGATGCAGCATTGGTTTGACAGCCTTGAAGTGTCTGACGAGGGGTTCTCGGTGACGCTGAACTTTGGCGACAGCCCTGAAGCTCTCTACATCCCCTATGACGCGATCCGAACCTTCGTGGATCCCTCCGTGGAATTCGGCCTTCGTTTCGAAACCCAGGACGACAGCGACTCCGACGATGGCGGCGAACCCTTTCAGGTGGCGCACGAAGACCCGGATATCCAGCGCGACGCCGAGATCCTGAGCCTGGACAAGTTTCGCAAGTAAGTCGCCACGTGCCCCGTTCTTGCCACAAATCCGTGGTCAGAGAGACTGTCGGCGGCAGCCTGGGCCGCACTGGCGCGAGGAAAACGCATGTTTCTGCAATCGCTCAGTCACGAAGACGGAATGCGTCCCGTAGACGGATACTACGGCTGCGCGCGCATGCCGGTCCGTCTTGCGCCCGACCTGGCCGAAGAAGCCTTCATCCTGCCTCTGTCAAAGGCGCTTGCGGCGTCGGGTCTGGGCAGAATTGCGGGGTTTGATGTGGAGCTTGATCCGACCGGTGAGCCGAGCGCCCTCACCGTCACCTTTTCGCTCATCACCGATGCGCCTCGGGCACTCAAGTATATCGCGGCCGAGCTCGATCGGCTGGACGCTCCGGCGGGCTCCTTTATCGGCAATGCCGAGTGCCCAGAACTGTTCGCCTTTGGCCAGAGCTACGGCCTTGGCCTGTATCTCAAGAGCGGCGCGGCGGATGAAGACGGCGCGCTCGATGTTGTCGAAGCCTGTACCGATGCCCTCGAGGGCCGGGGTCTTTACCAGGGCACGGTGTTCCTGGGCGATCGCCGGGCGCTTTATTTCTACGGAGACAGTTTCAACCGGATGCGCGCGGCGGTGACCTTCGTCATGTCGACCGATCCAAGATGCCGGGACGCCTATGCCCGGCGTCTGAACTGACCAACCGTTGGACATCCCCCTAAAGGCACGCACCCTCCCAGCCAACTCTGCGGGCGCAGTGTCCCAAGACGTAGGCGTCAACCCAATGCCGAGCGTTCGGCTCAATCGGCTGTGCTGGATGGTGATGTTGGGTGCCATCGCGATCACGCTCACCAGGGCCGCCTTGATCAAGGAACTGCCCTTCGACCTTCTGGCGGGGTCTGACAACGACGACATCCTCCGCTTTCTGTCGGTGCGCGATCTCCTGGCCGGGCAAGGCTGGTTCGACGCCGCGCAGTACCGGATCCTCCCGCCCGAGGGTCTGCCTCTTCATTGGTCGCGTTACGTGGACGCGGGTATCGCGGGGATGATGGGGGCGTTTGCATGGCTCATGCCCCTTGAGGCGGCCGAGGCCGCGACTCTTGTCGCCTGGCCGCTTCTGATGCTCTCCCTTCTGATTGTCATCATGGGCACGATCGGCAGAGCCGCCCTAGGTCCTGGCGCTGCGGCTCTTGCGATCCTGGCTTTGATCATTTGGCCGGTGACGTCGCACACCTATTTCCGCACCGCGCGGCTTGATCACCACAATGTCCAGATTGTGCTAATGACCCTGATGGTACTGGCATTGTTGGTGCCTCATCGGCCCCGTGTATTCGGTGTGCTCGCGGGCAGTGCTGCGGCGCTCTCGATGGCTGTCGGCCTCGAAACCCTCCCCGTGATCGTTCTTGGTGGACTTGTCGTTGCGCTTTGGGCAAGCGCGGATCCTGGGGCCGATGGCGCGCGGCTCCTGGGGTTTTCCGGTGCCCTTGCGCTGGGCGCCGCCGCGGCATTCGCAGGGCAGACCGCACCAGGTGCTTGGCTTCTCACGCGCTGCGATCAGCTGTCACTTCCATGGCTCGCGCTCACCTTGGTGGCTCTCACCGCCTCCCTGTGCCTGGTGATCGTCACGCGTCGGTGGTCGCGCTGGGCGGGTGCGGTCGTCTTTGCGCTGACCGCGGTGTTCGGTCTCGCTGCCACTTTCCCTCTGATTGAACCCTGCTTCGCGGGTCCCTACGCAGGATTGCCAGAAGAGGTTCGCGGGCTGATCCCACGGATCCAAGAGGCACGGCCCGCCCATTGGTTCCTGCTCCACAACCCAAACGTCTTCTTCGAGACGGTTGCGCCGGCGCTCGCGGCGTTCTTTGTCGCGGGCCTGGTCTGGGCGCGGCGCGCGCGTCTCGGGCTGGCAGGCACGAATGAGAATCGGACGCTCGGGCTTCTGATGCTCCTTTGCTCTGTCGCGCTGGCCGCAACATTCTTTCAGATCCGCGTCATTGTCCTGACTGCCGCGCTGGTTCCGGCCATGATCGGATACGCCCTGTCGCGGATCCTAGAGGCACGCTTGGCCGCGCCGAATGCCGTGAACGCGCTGGCACTGATCGCAGCGGTTGCGCTCACGCTCATGCCACATATCCTCCACAGAGGGAGCGCGGCGCTCTGGCAGACCATGCGCGCGCCGGGCACACCGCAAACCGCCGCTGACGACCCGAGAGGGTGCCGCGCGCCCGAGGTTCTTGCCTCGCTCTCGGCTCTTTCCCCGGGCGTCATTTTCAATCCGATCAACATCGGGGCGCCAATCGCGCTTTTGACAGAGCACAAAGTGCTTTCAGCCCCCTATCACCGCCGCGCGGAAGCATTGTCAAACGGCCTGGCGGGGCTTTCGGGAGATGCGGCGGCCCTTCGGGATCAGCTGACGCGCAGCGGGGCCGACTATCTCGTGCTCTGCCGCGATCAAACCTATGGCGACTCCGCCAGCTTCGCCACCGAACTTGCCTCCGGCACGATCGTTTCCTGGCTCACTCCGCTTGACGCGGTAGATCCCGCGCTGGCCGCTTTCCGGTTGACGACAGCCCGTTAGGCCCCCGCTCATGTCCCTGGGATGGCCCCCCAAAACGCTGTGTCTCTGATCTGGCAACGAAGCTCGGCCTTGTCTGACCCCCGTCCAGAGGGATAACTTTCACATCTGTGGCCGGCGTTATTTGCCGGGAGAGTGGGGGCTAGTATGCCAGTTGTTGAGAACGCCCGGGCGTCGCTCGGGGCGATTGGGGTTCGGCGGTTGATCGGTGCCGCGATCTTATTCAGCGTATTCACGAACCTTTTGATGCTGACCGGCCCCCTCTACATGCTCCAGATCTATGACCGGGTCCTGGGCTCGCGGTCCGAGGAAACCCTCGTGGCCCTCACCGCGCTCGTCGCGGGGCTCTACCTGTTCTACTGGCTCATCGAGTACGCCCGTGGGCGGGTCATGGCGCGGGTCGGCGCACGGATCCAGGCGGAACTCGCAGGACCCGTGTTCCGCGCAAGCATCGAACGCTCGGCGCTCAAGAACGCGCGCGATCGCGGCGGCGTCTCTGATCTTGAGAACGTCCGCAACGCCCTCTCCTCGCCGGTGCTGCTCGCGCTCTTTGATCTTCCATGGACGCCGCTGTTTTTTCTGGGGATCTTCATTTTCCACCAGCTTCTGGGCTGGCTTGCCCTCGCGGGCGGCGCGCTTCTGATCGTCGTGGCCATCTGCAACCAGGTCCTGACAGCCAAGAAGACACTGGAGGGCGCGCGTGCCGGAGGCGCGGCGGCCAAATTCTCCCGCCAGGCCGAGCACGGCGGCGAGTTCATTTGGTCCCAAGGCATGGTGAACGCCATGACCAGCCGCTGGACCAATATGCAAGCGCGCGCAGTTGACGAGAACATCGCCGCCAATGACTGGACCAGCTCGTTCACGGCGTTCTCCAAGTCGTTCCGGCTGTTCTTGCAATCGGCGATGCTCGGCGTCGGGGCTTGGCTGGTCCTCGAAGGACAGCTCACCGCCGGCGCGATGATCGCGGGATCGATCCTGTTGGGCCGGGCACTCGCGCCCGTGGAGGTGATCGTCTCGCAATGGCAAATGGTTCAGCGGGCGATGAGCGGCTGGCGCGATCTCGGCGCTCTCCTGGACAGCCTGCCCGAACGCGAGGCCCCCCACGCGCTGCCTGTCCCCGAGGCCCATCTCGAAGTCCGCTCAATCGCGGTGATGTCTGGGCAGTCCCGCAAGCCCGTCCTGAGCCAGATCTCGTTTGAGATCAAACCGGGCGAGGCGCTTGGCGTCATCGGACGCAGCGGGTCGGGAAAGACCACGCTCGCGCGTGTGGTTGTCGGTCTCGTCCTGCCGGTCTCGGGCGAAGTGCGTCTCGGTGGCGCGACCATCGAGCAATACGGCCCCGAGACCTATGGCAGCCATATCGGCTACTTACCTCAAGAGGTGCGGCTCTTTGCCGGAACCGTCGCCGAGAATATCGCGCAGATGGCGCTCAACCCCGACCCCGAGGCCGTGATCGAAGCGGCGAAGCGGGCCCGCGTTCACGATATCATCCTGAAGTTCCCCGACGGCTATGACACCCGGATCGACGAGGCCGACGCACAGCTTTCAGGTGGCCAGCGGCAGCGGCTCGCCCTGGCACGCGCGCTTTACGGCAATCCGGTCCTCCTTGTGCTCGACGAGCCCAACTCCGCGCTCGATGCGGATGGGTCAGAGGCATTGAACGCCGCCGTGACCCAGATGAAGGCCGAAGGACGCTCGGTCGTGATCATGACCCACAGACCAACGGCGATTTCGGCCTGCGACAAGCTCTTGGTGGTGGAGGCTGGGCAAGTCGCCGCGCACGGACCGCGCGATGAAGTGATCAAATCCATGATGAAGAATGCCGGCGATGTTCGACGCGTCGTTGGCCAGGGGCGGAGCTGATGGAACAGAAAGTTTGGAGCGCGCGTTGGCCGCTGAGAGTTGGCTTTGCATCAATCTTCCTTCTGGTGGGCGGAATTGGTGCCTGGAGCATCGGCACCCAGATCGCAGGCGCGATCGTGGCCTCGGGCACCGTGGAAGTCGAAAGCGAACGGCAGGTCATTCAGCATCCCGATGGCGGCGTGGTGGGAGAGATCTTCGCGCGTGACGGCGATGTGGTGTCCGCTGGGGATATTCTGGTGCGCCTCGACGGCACATTCCTGACATCCGAGTTGATCATTATCGAACGCCAGCTCGCAGAGTCCTACGCCCGGCGCGCCCGTCTGGTGGCGGAACGCGATGGCGCCGATACACCGGATTTTGGCGACCCGCCGGAATTCACGCTCATCGGCCCCGACGAGATCCGCGACCAAGTTGACGGACAGAGGAACCTGTTCGAGGCCCGCCGGGCCTCCCTCGCCCAGGAACTCAAGCAACTCGCCGAGCAAACGGTTCAAATCGAACGCGGCGTGGACGGGATCAAGGCCCAGCTCGTGGCCAGTGACCGCCAGCTCGCCATTGTCCAAGATGAGCTCGAGAGCTTGGAAAAGCTCCTGAGCGACGGCCTTATTGAGATCTCGAGGGTTCTTGCCCTGCGCCGAGAGGAAGCTGGCTTTGCGGGCGAGGTCGGACGTCTCACCGCGGCGGTGGCCGAGGCCGAAGCCAGGATTTCCGCGCTGGAAATCGAACGGCTCCGGGTCGCCGACGCCCGCCGCGAGGAAGCAATTGCGGAACTCCGGGACACCCGCTTTAGCGAAATCGAGCTCGTGGAGCGCAAGCTCAGCCTTCAAGAGCGGCTCGCCAGGCTCGATGTGCGCGCGCCCGTCGACGGCGTGGTCTTCGGCTCGAGCGTCGTGGCGGTCAAGTCGGTCGTGCGTGCCGCCGACCCGATGCTGTATCTTGTTCCGGGTGATCAACCGATGCAGGTCTCGGCCCGCATCAATCCAATCGACATCGAGCAGGTCTTTCCCGGCCAAGACGTCAACCTCGTTTTCTCGACCTTCAACAGCCGGACCACGCCCGAAGTACCGGGTATCGTCCAGCGCGTGGCCGCAGATGCCGCGGCCGACGAGACCACGGGGGAGACCTACTATGAAGCCATCATCCTACCTGATGCCGACGTCCTGGGCGGGCTTGAGCATGTCACGCTGATGCCCGGCATGCCTGTCGAGACATTCTTGAAAACCGCGGATCGCACGCCGCTCGCATATCTGACGCAACCGCTTACTGTGTATTTCAAGCGCGCATTCCGCGAGGAGTAGCGCCAGCCACCCGACAGGATCGGCGCCTACGCCGCGACGAAGCGTTACAGTAAGGTTCCTGCGTTCGCCTCCTGTGAGCGTGGTATGCGCGTCGCCGTTGCGGGTTAGGCCAGAGCGTTGAGAAAAAACGGCAGCGCCAGACCGGCGGCGGAAATTGATATGCCCATGGGAAACGCGCCAATTGCCTTGAGCGATGCAAGGTTCAGATCGCGAACGAACGGTGTCCGTCGCATCGTCATAATCAGCGAGATGCCCAACAAAATCGATACCGCGAACGTATATCCAAAGAGAACGTAGGACTGCGAGGGCACAAACAACACGAGTGCTGCGAGCATTTTCACGTCACCACCACCGAACAGACGGAACGCGAAGCTCACCGTGCCTACTGCAAGAACGATGAATGCTGCAAGAAGCCTCAACCCAGCTTCCTCGAACCCGATCAGCGGGACCGTGACCACGTAGAGCAAAAGTGCCGCCACCACGAGCCAGTTCGGGATCCGCAGATATCGTAAGTCGAACCAAGCCACTGCGACCAGCAACGGCGCCAAAAGGAGAAGCGGCAAGAGGGCCATTTAGGTCAGCCCGCCGCGCGCGCCCGAGCGGTTGACACGGCCGAGCCACTCACGGCGTTGTTCAACAGCTTGTAGAGAAGGTCCGAGTGACCATCGGCGCCGGTTTTGGCGTAGATATTGCGCAGATGCGTGCGCAGGGTTGTGAGCGAGATATCAAGTTCGATCATGACTTTTTCATTTGAGAGACCCTGTCCCAGCAGCAAGCAGACACGGAACTCTGCACGACTTAACCGCGCAGGGTTTTCAACGCTCAACAGCGGGATCCCCAGATCATTGCTCGAGGCCTTGGACGTCCGGTTCAGCAGCATCTCGGTCAGAAGTCCGGGTCGGCGTCCTTCCCAGGTTTCCGCCAGGGTGCCAGCCAAGAGGTTCAGCACCCGATAGTAGCGTTCCGATGCCAAGGTCGAGACATGGAACTCGAGCACGTCCATCGCCTTTGGAGTTTGTGCAAGCGGAATTATCGCCAACTCATTCCACCCGCGCGCGTCTTGAATGGCCTCGAGGGGCCGCGCGGCATCTTGGGCAACGAGCGATTTGAGCCAGACCGTCCCCGGCGACGCGCTGCCCGAAAAAGCACCCAGCACCATGCCCCCGAAAGCCCGGTCGAGCCGGGCTGTGCCCAGCGTGGGTGTGTTGCGGTCGTAGACAACGGCCCCGACCCGCTCGACCGAGCCATGTGGAATCCGTGAAAGGGCGACCGCGTCAACATCAGCGGCCTCGGAAAGCGCCTTCAGCGCCACCATGACGGGCGTGTTGGAGTGAAGGAACTCACACCAGCGGGCCGTCGCCTTGATCAGGGAGAGTTCGTTGGCTCCGGTACCGGAGCCGCGTTCGGCAGAAGTCCGTAATACGTTCACTGCGCCCCCCAGCCCAGCCCAATAATTTCACGCGTCAGGATTGTGTCGAGATGATCTTCAACACCGAAAGGCGACTCACGCCACGCCCCCACCGCTTGTCGGCAAAATTATGCCTATCGTTGACCATCGATCAACTAGGTCGAAGTCGGTTGCCTTGGAATCGCCATTAAGCGGGGATTTTGGGACACAATCAGCTCATATCCCGCTGATTGTTGCCAAACTGGAACGCACTGACCACGGACAAGACGCGATCTCCCGCCTTCGTCATCACCTGTCGCCCTACCGTGTGGCTGGTGTACCGCCTGTGTACAGCCTGTGTACGCGCTGTGCGGGGTTGTATCTCTGCCGCCAGGCCCATTCGTGCCCCGCGTCAGGGCCCATTAGAAATGCCGAATGTAGCGGATCACGGTGGGTCCGATCGTGAGCAGGATCAGCGCCGGTAGCATCATCGAAGCCAGGACCGCGGAGAGCTTGACGGGAAGCTTGTTCGCCATCTCCTGGGCCTTCATTTCACGGTAGTCGCGCATCTCCTTGGAATACGTCATCAATGCTTCGGTCATAGGGGTTCCGAATTGCATCGACTGGGTCACCACGTTGGTGAAGGAACGCACGGTCTCGACACCGGTTCTCTCGGCCATATCCTTTAGCGCCTGATCGCGGGGACGGCCGGCCTGGACCTGCCGCTGAACGGTTAGAAACTCGCCCGCGAGCTGCGGCGCAACACCGGTGAGCTCGTTGCCCACCCGCGTCATCGCGGCGTCAAATCCCAGCCCCGCCTCGAGTGACACCTGCAAAAGATCAAGGGCATTCGGGAATGCTTGCTCCACGTTGCGGGACCGCTCGGTGATCCGGTTCTTCAACCACAGATTTGGAGCA
>JBCCKB010000085.1:0-10911 GCA_039027595.1 Pseudomonadota bacterium
ACCGGGGTGCCGGTGGCAGAGAAGCCGCTAACGACCGAAGACATCAAGCGGCTCATTGTAACGATCATCTCGGCGGATCAGTGATATTTGGCGCGAGCGAAGGGAGCCTCATTCTGAGCTTGGCGGATGCACTGTATCGAGCCCCAGGTGCCTCAGAGCGCAAATGCCCGAGCGAGCGTGGGGTGACCGCGACATAAGCGCCTGAGGGCGGCCGTTGGATCCTCGCTCATGCGTGTGTGGTTCGATATCAATATCAGTGTGCCGGGTATTCAATCGCTTCCAAAGGCTCGCAATAGGCGCGCCTATGGCGAGGTTTGTTACGGAGCCCCCGCGACGTAGATCGGTTGATCGAGCCGCGAATGTGATGTTGCTGTCTGCAGCAGCGTGGCCTTACACTGGTGGAACCTGTGACGGTGGCTTTGGCGCGCATCCGACATAGCAATGTTTGAAATGGAATTCGGAGCCTGAATTCTCGGTGGACGACGGGTCGTGTTCATTCTGGCCTGCTCCTCACGTTCTGATTGTGATCGGTGAGCTAGGTGAGGGCGCGGTGAGACGCCCCAAGTGCCCAAGAATGACGCATATCTGTCGCTAGGTTGCCCGCAATTCGATCAACCCGGCTAGATGGGCAATCACCGCAGAGCCACAGATGTACGCGGGCCTTTTTCTCGCTTGGTCGGAAGCGATATCTGCGCCATGGGAAAGCCTCTTTCGATTATCGTTGTTGAGCCCGACCGTGACCGGGCACTTCTGATCGTCGACAGTCTGCGCGACGCGGGCGACAACGATATTCACGTAATATCAGAGGTTTCCGGTCTCGCGCGGCGGATTTCCGAGCGCCAGCCCGATGTTGTTATAGTCGACGTAACCAACCCAACGCGCGACGTGATCGAAGAGCTCACGGTGGCGGCTTCTCCAACCGAACGCCCCGTTGCAATGTTCGTGGACCAAAGCGACGACGGTCTTACCAAGGCCGCAATCGAGGCCGGTGTATCCGCCTATGTCGTTGATGATCTCCGGCCTGACAGGTTGCGCCCCGTGATCACTGCCGCCATTGCGCGGTTCAACGTCTTTCGGCGCATGCGAGATGAATTGAGCGAAACAAAGAGGGCGCTCGAAGAACGCAAGGTAATCGATCGCGCCAAAGGACTTTTGATGAAGGCGCGATCCATCGACGAAGACGAGGCCTATTCGATCCTGCGTAAGGCCGCAATGGATCAAGGAAAGCGGATCTCAGAAGTCGCCAGCGCCATTGTCACCGCGGCGGAACTCTTGTCGTGAGCGCCGCACCTCTTTCGATCGCCTTTATTCCCCTTGTCGACGCGGCGCCGCTGATTATCGCCCAGGAAATGGGTTTTGCCCGCGAAGAGGGGCTTCAACTCGATCTTGTCCGCGGTCCGTCTTGGTCGTCTGTGCGTGACATGCTTGCCTTCGGTCGGGTTGAGGCGGCTCACATGCTGGCGCCTGTGCCCGTGGCCATGGCACTCGGCATTGGCGGGGTTGCCTCGCCGATCTCCGCGCTGATGGTGTTATCGGTCAATGGCAACGTGGTCGGTGTGAGCCAGGATCTCGCCGAGAGCCTCAAGAGCAACGGTCATGAGTTTGATTTCAACAACGCGCGCTCGGCGGGCAAGGCACTTGTTAGCGCGGCGGGCCGATCGTTGCGTATTGGTGTGCCGTTTCCGTTCTCGATGCATGCCGAGCTTCTGTTCTATTGGCTAAACGCTTCCGGTTTGCCAGCACCGCAGAGCATCGAGATCCGCACTATTCCACCACCGCTCATGGCCGATGCGATGGCGGCCCGTGAGATTGATGCGTTTTGTGTTGGGGAACCGTGGGGGTCAAAGACCGTAGAACGGGGAGTGGGAGCGCTTCTGCTTCCTGGATCGGCGATCTGGAGCTTTGCGCCTGAGAAAGTCCTCGCCGTTCGGACCGGTTGGGCGGAAGAGGAGCCCGAGCTCACGGGCCGGCTGATGCGATCGGTCTGGCGCGCAAACCGCTGGCTCGGAGCGGGTGGCGCGCGCACCACGGCCGCTGAGTTGCTGGGTCGGCCAGAGTACTTGGATCTCGAGCCCGAGATCATTGACCGCGCACTCACTGGCCGCCTGGTCGTGTTGCCGACTGGGGAAAGCCGCATCGCGAGCCAATTCCTGGAGTTCTTCGAAGGCGGGGCGACATTCCCGTGGCGCAGCCAAGCGGCTTGGATCGCCCTTCAAATGGCCACGCGCCTCGGGCTCGACAAATCCGTCTCGCTCGGCCAGGCGCGCGCCGTCTTTCGCTCTGATCTGTATCGAAGGAACCTCCGCGACGCTGGCGCGATCCTCCCCGGTGCGTCCGAGAAGATCGAGGGAGGAATCGCCGTAGGAACGGCGGCGAGTTCTGAGACCGGGCGCCTAATCTTCTCCGAGAACCGTTTCTTTGATGATCGTGTTTTCGATCCCGGGCACGGTGATTGAGTGTTTTTTGTGCACGCGCAGCATTTCAAAACGCCAATCAGCGAGATTTAGAGATCTTCCGCAAGGTTTAGCTTGCAGTGCACGTTGCTGTTTGACCTTGATGTTCATGGAAGCAATGGCGCTTCCAAAACATCACCCACGATCGGGACTTCAGAGCGAGGCTGCTCGAACCGCCAGCGCAGGAAGCGCAGGCACGGTTCAGCGGCCTTTTGTCTTTTCCAGCCGGCCCCAAAGGGCGGCCAGAATGGGGACGTAGATCCAGAATGTTACGTTTTCTTACGGGTGCGGCGCTGTCCGCACTACTCGCTTCTACTGCATCCGCCCAGCTTCTAGATCTCGAAAAGGACGAGCTGACTTTTGGGTTTATCAAGCTGACCGACATGGCCCCCCTCGCGGTGGCCTATGAGCAAGGTTATTTCCTGGATGAGGGGCTTTTCGTTACCCTCGAAGCGCAGGCGAACTGGAAAGTACTTCTCGACGGTGTGATTGACGGTCAGCTCGACGGCGCGCACATGCTTGCAGGCCAGCCTCTCGCCGCCACCATCGGCTTCGGGACAGAGGCGCACATTATCACACCCTTCTCCATGGACCTGAATGGCAACGGGATCACCGTGTCGAACGAGGTCTGGGAGATGATGAAGCCCAATATTCCAAAAATGGATGACGGACGGCCACAGCATCCGATCTCTGCCGAGGCCCTCGCGCCCGTTGTCGAGCAGTTCAAATCCGAGGGCAAACCCTTCAACATGGGCATGGTGTTCCCGGTCTCCACCCACAACTACGAACTTCGCTACTGGCTGGCCGCAGGGGGTCTAGAGCCTGGTTACTACAGCCCAGAGAACATTACGGGACAGATCGGCGCGGATGTACTTCTGTCGGTGACACCTCCTCCGCAGATGCCCGCCACGCTCGAGGCTGGTACCATCCATGGCTATTGCGTTGGCGAACCGTGGAACCAGCAAGCTGTGTTCAAGGGGATCGGTGTGCCGGTGATAACGGATTACCAACTGTGGAAGAATAACCCCGAGAAAGTCTTCGGCATTACCAACGAGTTCGCCGAGCAGTATCCCAACACCACGCTGGCGGTGACCAAGGCGCTCATTCGTGCGGCCATGTGGCTCGACGAGAATGACAACTCGAACCGTCCTGCCGCGGTGGAGATCCTAAGTCGTCCTGAGTATGTCGGTGCCGATTACGAGGTCATCGCAAATTCGATGACCGGTTTCTTCGAGTTCGAAAAAGGCGACAAGCGCGATATCCCGGATTTCAACGTCTTCTTCCGCTACAACGCGACCTATCCGTTTTACTCGGATGCGATTTGGTATCTGACCCAGATGCGCCGCTGGGGCCAAATCCCAGAAGCAAAGCCGGATCAATGGTACCATGATGTCGCCAAAGAGGTGTATAAGCCTGAAATCTACCTCGAAGCGGCACGCCTGCTGGTCGATGAAGGGCTTGCCGACGAGGCGGACTTTCCTTGGGATAGCGATGGGTACAAGGCCGCCACGCCCGCCGAGGACATTATCGACGGAATTCCTTACGATGGCCGCGCGCCCAATGCATATCTCGAGAGCCTTCCGATCGGCCTCAAGGGTGAGCAGGTCGTTGTCGGAAACGAAGTCCAGGGCTGACGCCTGAGCTATTCTCTCGCGGGCGCGCGGATCCAGTCGCGCCGGCGGATATCATCACAAGAAAACAGATCTCGAGCTGAGGACGCGCCATGACCGCCGTCGATCCAAACATTCTTGAAGCTGACCAGAAAGAGGCGCGCCGTGCCGTCTGGTTTACCCGCATCAATAAAGCCGACCGGTGGTTTCAAGTCCTAGGACTTTCCTGGCTGACGCCGGTGCTGAAGGCGGCGGCGGGCGATAACCCACGCGCACAGCTTTCCGAAATTTGGCGTCTGCTGGGCGTGCCGCTCTTGGCGATCGCAGGTTTCCTTCTGGTTTGGGGCACCCTCGCCCCCACCGTGCAAACGTCTCTTGGCGCTGTACCTGGCCCTGCCCAGGTTTGGACCGAAGCCGTGAACCTTCACGATGACGCGGTTGCAAAGGGAGAGTCGCGCGCCAAATTCGAGGCTCAGGTCGCGACGCTCAACGAACGACGCATCGAACAAGGCAAGGAACCGATTGAACGCGAATACACAGGCGCGCCGAGTTACTATAGCCAGATCTGGACGTCCATCAAAACGGTGTTCTTCGGGTTTCTGATTGCCACCGTCGTTGCCGTGCCCTTGGGGATCATGGCGGGCCTTAGCCCAACGGCGAACGCCGCTCTGAATCCACTGATCCAGATCTTCAAACCAGTCTCTCCCCTTGCATGGTTGCCGATCGTAACCATGGTGGTCTCGGCCCTTTACACGACGCAGGATGGCTGGTTCGCCAAGTCGTTTCTGAATTCGGCGATTACCGTCACGCTGTGTTCACTTTGGCCGACGCTTATCAATACGGCGCTTGGTGTCAGCTCGATCGACAAGGACTTGGTGAACGTGTCCAAGGTCCTGAAAATGACCACCTGGACGAAAATAACCAAGCTTGTTCTTCCATCGGCGCTGCCATTGATCTTCACGGGGCTGCGCCTGTCGCTCGGTGTCGGCTGGATGGTTCTCATCGCTGCTGAGATGCTTGCTCAGAACCCAGGCCTAGGAAAGTTCGTCTGGGATGAGTTCCAGAACGGCTCCTCCCAGTCTCTTGCAAAGATCATGGTGGCGGTGCTCACCATCGGCATCATCGGCTTCCTTTTGGACCGGTTGATGTACGCGATCCAAGCCGCCTTTACCTTCACAAATCACCGGTAGGCCCCAATGAGCATCCTCAAACTTGAGAACGTCTCAAAGAGCTATGGTGAAGGCGCGACGGCCAGCCATGTTTTGCGAGATATCAACCTCGACGTTCAAGACGGTGAATTCCTGGTACTCCTGGGCTTCTCCGGAACCGGCAAGACGACCCTTATCAATCTTCTCGCCGGATTGGACAAGCCCTCGACGGGCACCGCGAGTTTCAAGGGAGCGCCGATCAGGGGCCCGGGCCCCGAACGCGGCGTGATCTTCCAGAGCTATTCGTTGATGCCCTGGTTGACGGTGAGCGGCAATGTCGGTCTCGCGGTTGACGCTCTTTTCCCCGGGCTCTCTCGCAAGGAACGCGCGAATAAAGTCGACCACTACGTAAAGATGGTTGGTCTCAGTCATGCCACCGGCCGGCGTCCTGCAGAACTGTCGGGCGGTATGCGGCAGCGAGTAAACGTCGCACGGGCGCTGGCGATGAACCCTGAGGTTCTTCTTCTCGACGAACCGCTTTCGGCTCTCGATGCGCTGACAAGGGCAAATCTCGCCGATGAGATTGAGCGGATTTGGGAGGCGGACAAGAAAACTTGTGTTCTGATCACGAATGACGTGGACGAAGCCCTCGTTCTCGGCGACCGGATCATCGCGCTCAATCCGGACGGGACGCTCGGCGAGGAATTCAAGGTGTCGATCCCTCGGCCCCGTGAACGAAGCGAGATGAACCATAACGAGGAGTTCAAAAAGCTCCGCGCCGCCGTAACCAAGTACTTAATGGATGTGGGCATCGAGGCTAAGGTTGAAGGGACCCGCACGCTCCCTGATGTGACGCCGATACATGGTGTCCCTGCGGCACTTGCCAAGGCGCAAGAGGGTATGATCGAGAGCCGTTTCCTCGACTTCTCCATGCTCCATAAGGTCTATCCAACTCCCAAGGGTCCGTTGACCGTGGTCGAAGACTTCGATCTCAAGATAGACAAGGGCGAGTTTATCTCGCTTATCGGCCACTCGGGCTGTGGAAAATCCACGGTACTCACGATGGCGGCGGGTCTGAACGGCATTTCCAAAGGTGCCATTAAGCTCGATGGACGTCATGTCGAAGGTGCGGACCCGGAGCGGGCCGTTGTGTTCCAAGCGCCCTCCTTGTTTCCTTGGCTCACGGCCAAGCAAAACGTGGCCGTAGGCGCGGACCGAGTGTATCCAAAGGCCTCCCAGGCGGAGCGCCAGGACGTGGTGGAGTACTACCTCGAGCGCGTGGGTCTTGCGGACGCGATGGACAAGCCTGCGGTTGAGCTGTCGAACGGGATGAAGCAGCGGGTCGGCATAGCGCGGGCATTCGCGCTCTCTCCCAAGCTTCTGCTCTTGGACGAACCGTTCGGTATGCTCGACAGCCTTACCCGCTGGGAGCTTCAAGAGGTGCTGATGGAAGTCTGGTCGCGCACGAAAGTGACCGCGATCTGCGTCACCCATGACGTCGATGAGGCGATCCTTTTGGCCGACCGCGTCGTTATGATGACGAACGGACCCCAGGCGACGATTGGAAAGATCACCAATGTCGAGCTTCCTAGGCCGCGGACCCGGAAAGCGCTTCTCGAGCACCCTGACTACTATGCCTACCGGCAGGAGGTGCTCGACTTCCTCGAAGAGTACGAGCACGGGGCAAAGCCAAAACCAAAGCTGGCCTCTCCGGCCATCGCGGCGGAGTAAGGTCAATGAGAGATCTTGTGATAGTCGGCGCTGGCATGGCCGCGGGACGGTTTGTGGAACATGTCACCAACGCCGGTGGCTGGAACATCACGCTGTTCAACGCCGAACCGCGCGGAACCTATGACCGCATCATGCTGTCGCCGGTCCTGGCGGGCGACAAGACCTTCGAGGAGATCGTTACCCACGACGCCGAGTTCTATTCCGAGCACGGGGTTACTTGTCGATTTGGAGAGCGCGTCGCCGCGTTCGACCCCCTGGCCAAGACCGTGACTAGCGAGAACGGTGCCTCTGTGCCCTATGACAAGCTTGTCCTCGCGACGGGGTCAAATCCATTCATGATCCCGTTGCCGGGCCATGATCTTGAGGGTGTCATCGCCTACCGGGACCTCGAGGACACCGAACGGATGATGGGACTCGAGCGGGGCAAACGTGCCGTGGTGATCGGCGGAGGGCTGTTGGGGCTTGAGGCGGCGGCCGGCATGCATGCGCGAGGCGTCGAGGTGACCGTGGTCCATCTCATGGGTCATCTCATGGAGCGCCAGCTGGATGAGGCGGCGGGCTATATGTTGCGCAAGGAACTCGTCAGTCGCGGCATAAAGGTGCTCTGCTCCACGAATTCCAAGGAGATCCTGGGGAGGAATGGTCAGGTACGGGCGCTTCGTCTTGAGAATGGAACGGAGCTCCCGTGCGACCTCTTGGTGATGGCTGTAGGGATCCGCCCGAATGTTGCCCTCGCACAAGAGGCCGGACTCTCAGTTGGACGCGGGGTGCATGTCGACGATACCATGACCACGTCCGAGCCAGACGTTCTGGCGATCGGGGAATGCATCGAGCACAACAGCGCGGTTTTCGGCCTTGTGGCGCCGCTGTATGATCAGGCGCGGGTCGCTGCCAAGACTATCCTCGGCGAAGACGCCGCTTTCGTGAATGCGGAAACTGCAACCAAGCTCAAAGTGACGGGCTGCGATTTGTTTTCGTCGGGCGATTTTGCGCCAGGTGAGGACCGCAATGACATCGTCTACAGGGACCCAGCGCGGGGCGTCTACAAACGACTTGTTCTGAAGGACGATAGGCTCATCGGCGCTGTCATGTATGGCGACACAGCGGATGGCGGCTGGTTCCATGGGCTGATCCGAGGTCGAACGGATGTGTCGGACATACGCGACACGCTGATCTTCGGGCCTGCCTTCCAGGGAGGTGGTGCGCTGGACCCTATGGTGGCCGTTGCAGCCTTACCGGCTAACGCAGACATCTGCGGCTGTAGCGGCATAACGACAAGCCGGATTTCGGAGACGTATAAGGGGCGGTATCCCGATTGTGGACCGATGTGCGATACCGCCGCGCGCCAACGGAACGCTGTCCACCTCGCCTCAAGGGCGGTTGCCGAAAGATGTGCCGCCTAATGGATGGATCCGGCCAGCCCGGTGTGCGCTCCACCTGCCCCTACTGCGGGGTGGGCTGCGGTGTGGTCTTAAGACCCGACGGCGGCGGCGGCCTTACCGTGGAGGGCGACCGTGACCATCCGGCGAACCGCGGTAGGCTTTGCTCGAAGGGCATGGCGCTCGGCGAAACACTTTCGATGGACGACAGGCTTCTTGCGCCAAAGCTAAAGGGTGCCGATGCCTCCTGGGACATTGCCCTGGATCTTGTGGCGTCTCGATTTCGCGAAACCATTGCGACCTACGGTCCCGACAGTGTTGCGTTTTATGTGTCGGGTCAATTGCTGACCGAGGACTACTACGTTGCCAACAAGCTGATGAAGGGGTTCATCGGATCGGCGAACATCGACACGAACTCAAGACTGTGTATGGCGTCGACCGTTGCGGGGCATAAACGCGCGTTTGGCACAGATACTGTCCCTGGGACTTATGAGGATCTCGACGAGGCGGATCTGATCGTCTTGGTGGGCTCTAACCTCGCCTGGTGCCACCCCGTGTTGTAACAACGAATTGCTGCCGCGCGCGCGAAGCGCGGCACCAAGGTCGTCGTGGTCGACCCACGCCGAACGGCGACCTGCGACATCGCCGATATGCACTTGAAGATCGCGCCCGGGTCCGATGTGGCGCTGTTTAACGGACTGCTCACGCATCTCCACAATGCCGACGCGATTGAGCGCGAGTTTGTCAATGCGCATTCCACCGGATTCGAAGAGGCCCTGGCGGCGGCGAATGCCGATAGTCCCCGGTCGACCGGTCTTCCGGCGTCGCAGACGGCACCGTTTTATATGCTATTTGCCGCCACCGAACGGGTGGTGACGGTCTTCAGCCAAGGCATTAACCAATCAAGTTCTGGGACCGACAAGGTAAATTCGATCTTGAACTGCCATTTGGCCACGGGGCGAATTGGCAGGCCTGGCATGGGACCGCTGAGTGTCACCGGCCAGCCCAATGCCATGGGCGGGCGCGAGGTTGGTGGGCTGGCAAATATGCTGGCCGTACATCTTGACCTCGAAAGTGCCGAGCATCGTCATGCGGTCGGCAAGTTCTGGGACGCGCCTCTTGTTGCCGCCGCTCCCGGGCTTAAGGCGGTTGACATGTTCCGTGCGATCGAAGACGGGCGGGTGAGGGCGCTGTGGATTGCGTGCACGAACCCAGCCGTCTCGATGCCGGAGGCGGGCCGCGTATCGCGCGCAATCGAGCGGTGTGAGTTTACGGTGGTCAGCGACATTACCGCCAAGACCGACACCGCGCGCCTGGCAGATGTCCTCTTGCCCGCGACCGGTTGGGGCGAAAAGGACGGCACCGTCACCAACTCCGACCGGACGATAAGCCGCCAGAGGTCCGTTCTTCCAGCGCCTGGAAATGCCAGGCCAGACTGGGCCATTTTTGCCGAGGTTGGTCGGCGTATGGGGTGGCGGACGGCTTTCGATTTTTCAAGCCCGGCGGCGGTATTCCGAGAGCATGCAGCGCTTTCCGGCATTGCCCCACGCTTTGATCGTGACTTTGATATTTCGGTGCTCGCGGATATCTCCGATGCCGAGTACGACGCGCTGTCTCCGGTTCGATGGCCGATCTCGCGCTCCACCAAGAACGGCCGGTTCTTTGGTGACGGCAGGTTCTTCACTGCGAACGGGAAGGCCCGATTGGTCCCGGTCAAGCATCGCGCGCCTGCCGCAGAAACCACTGATCGTTATCCGCTGCGCCTGAACACCGGTCGTATCCGCGATCAGTGGCACACAATGACACGCACCGCTAAGGCGCCGCGCCTATCGCGGCATCTGGCTGAACCATTTCTTCAAATTCACCCCGTCGATGCCGAGCGCCTCAACCTGCGTGCCGCCGATCTTGCAAAGGTCACAAGTCCTCATGGAGAGGCGGTTCTGCGGGTTTTGATTTCGCCAGACGCAACGCCCGGAGCGCCATTTGCTCCCATGCACTGGACCGGAGAGACCGCGCCGGCCGCACGCATCGGACCCTTGGTTACCGCCGCTACCGACCCAAATTCGGGCCAGCCGGAAAGCAAGGCGAGTATCGTATCGGTCACCCGATACCCGGCGAAGTGGTACGGGTTCGCCGTCGCGCGCAAAGAGTTTCGTCCGACAACTGAGTATTGGGCGCGCGCGCGCACCTCGGCGGGATGGCGGTGCGAACTTGCTGGCGTGGAACACCCCGGCTCTTGGGTATCCTTTGCGCAGGAGCTATTCGGGCTCGAGATGGATCCAGCGATGTTGTCCGACGAGGGTCGTAGTCTCGCAAGGCTCGCCTTTTGGTCTGATGGAGCTCTTGAAGCGGCGCTGTTTACCTCCACAGAACCCGTCGAGGTTGCGCGTGACTTTGTCGCGGATGCGCTCGGGCTCTCTGTACAGGGGCTACTTGCGGCCCGTCCCGGGCGCGAGACATCGGATCCGGGGCCAACTGTGTGCTCATGCATGTCGGTGGGCCGGAATGTGCTGGTGGAGGCGATTGTCGCTGGCGATACGCCCGACGTCGAGGCGATCTGTGACGCAACTGGTGCGGGAACCAGCTGCGG
>JBCCKB010000086.1:0-10829 GCA_039027595.1 Pseudomonadota bacterium
ACAGCGACGCCCGCCCGGCCCCGTCAATTCAACCTCCGCCCCAAGCGTGAGAAGCGGCGGAACACTATCGGCGGCGGGCGATGCATTGCAGATGTTTCCCGCGAGCGTTCCGGCGTTTTGTATCTGGCGTCCACCGACTTCGCGTGCCGCGGCCTTCAGTCCATCGAAAGCTCTTGGCAGATCCGCCGCCACGATCTCGCTCCAGGTGGCCGCCGCTCCAATCCGGACGCCCGTCTCCGAAACAACAATCTCCTTGAGCGCCGGAATGCGCGAAATGTCCAACAGATCGTGACTAAGGGGCGTTGTGCCCAGCGCCGGAAAAATGTCGGTGCCACCCGCGAGGGGCCTAATATTGCCCCCCGCAAGAAGAGCAATCGCGTCATCAAGTCCGGTGGGAGAGAAATACTGCGCGGACACGGCCCATGACTCTTGGCTAAGGTCGTTCGTACACAAATGTTAAGAAGCGCGACCGGTCCGTGTCAATCACCCCGGATACTCTGACACGACAACCAGGCTCGCTGGGCAAGGCTCAGCCGACCACCTGCAAGTCCTTGGGAAAGCTCGTCAGGCAGCGCGATCCGGTTTCCGTCACCAGAACGTCGTCTTCGATCCTTACTCCGAACGCGCCCTCGGCGTAGAGCCCGGGCTCGTTGGTAAAGACCATTCTGGGAGACAAGCTCTCGCGATTGCCGCGCATGATATAGGGCGCCTCATGCACGTCCCGGCCCAGCCCGTGCCCGGTCTTTGTGCGGATCCGGTCCGCGTAGGGCGAGGCCTCGAGGACGGAGGTCGCCGCCTCGTCGACATCATGCGCCGTCGCGCCAGGCCGCGTGGCCTCATGTCCGGCAAGATTCGCCGCCAGCACGGTGGCGTAGACATCACGTGCTTCTTGATTTGCGTCGCGAACAAAGACGGTGCGGGTGATATCGGCCGCGAGCCCACCCCAACGCGCCCCAAAATCCAACAGAAGCGCATCGCCAGGTCTGACCGCGTAATCGTCCCGTGCGCTCGCATGCGGCAGCGCTGAATTCTCCGCCGCAGCCACGATTGGGCTAAACGCAAGAGCCTCCGCTCCGTGGGCGAAAAGCTCTTGGATCAGGCGCGTTTCAATTGCCTTCTCTGTCTGCCCGATGCGGATATCCGCCAAGACCTGGGAAAGCGCCGCTTCGGAAATCGCGATGGCGCGGATCAGCGCCGCAAGCTCCTCGGGTGTCTTGCAAAGCCGCAAGCCAGAGATCTCGCGCTCGGCATCGACAATCTCGAGCTCAGGATAGGCCGCCACGAGGGCGTGATGCACAAAGACCCGCATAACCTGGCCCTCGACGGCCACGCGCTTTAAGGGCCGATGCGCAGCCAAGGCCTCGAATGCAGCGCCATATCCGGTCTGGTCGCGCCAATCGAAGACCTCGCCCTCGAAGCCGAGCTTCCCCCATGACCCAAGCTCCAGGTTCGGGACGACGGCGGCCGGTGGCCCGTTCGCTGGGATCACGAGGACAAGAGGGCGCTCTTGCGAGGCGAACGAGGCCCGCATGAGACGAGTGAAATTCGCCCCCGGCACAAGCGCCACAGCATCAACGCCAAGACGCCGCGCCAGGCCACGAAACGCCTCATACCGACCATCTGAACTGTCTGCCCCGTACCCCACGATGGGCATCTATGCCCGCTTCAAACGGATTACGCCAGCGCCGGATGAACGCGAGCCCAGCATCGTTGCGCATGGTCAACCGCGTGCCCGATTCGCGTGCAGCCAGCCAGCAATGCCTTACAATTGGTCACGATACCGGGATCGAGTGTTCCAAAGCTTGCCAACGGGCGCATCCTTGCAATTTATGCGCCCTGCGACGGGCTAGCCCGTTTCAATCTGTGTTTCGGAGTGACGAACATGGCGACGACGACCGCCGATATGGGCACGTTTGCCCCGAACCCACCCGCCGGCAGTACCCGCGGAGCCGCTGCGGTCCGCGTCCGCGACCCAAGGCTGGATTTCTTCCGCGGGATCGCGATGTTCATCATCCTCATCGCGCATACGCCAGGGAACTGGTGGGTGCGCTGGATCCCCGCGCGCTTCGGCTTCTCCGACGCCACCGAGATTTTTGTGTTCTGCTCGGGCATGGCATCTGCAATCGCCTTCGGCGCCACCTTTGCCCGAGCCGGCTGGGCGCTTGGCACCGCTCGGGTTCTGTTTCGCATCTGGCAGGTTTACTGGGCCCATATTGGGCTGTTTTTCCTCATCGCGATGATGCTGGCGACCATCGATACCCATGGCAGCTTCGACAAATCCTATATCAACGGGCTAAACCTCAGACGGTTCTTCGAGGATCCGGCCACGCAGATCGTCGGGCTGTTCACGCTCACCTATGTCCCGAACTACTTCGACATCCTGCCGATGTACCTCGTGATCCTGGCGATGCTGCCGCTCGTGATGGCGGTCGGCAAGGTGTCGAAGACAGCCCTTGCGGGGATCTTGATTGTTCTTTGGTTCTTTGCCCAGCACCGGATCCTCGACGCCATAGGCCTTGGCGGCCTCGCGCTCGAGCTTCCCGCCGAGCCCTGGTCCGAGCGCGAGTGGTTCTTCAACCCGTTCGCCTGGCAGCTGATCTTCTTCACCGGGTTTGCCTTCATGGCGGGTTGGCTTCCCAAGCCTCCGGTTCACGTCGGTCTGATCGCTTTGGCGAGCGTTGTCGTCCTGGCCAATGTCGCGGGATCGCATGTGGGGATCCGCATGTTCGGCCAGGAGATCATCGACTGGCGCGTTGCGAACCGGATATGGATTACCAAGACCGATTTCGGCCTGTTCCGGTTCCTGCACTTTCTGTCCTTGGCCTACCTGGCCTGGGTTCTGGTGGGGCCCGGTGGGTCGCGTCTGAAGCCATCGGGCAGCGATCCGTTTTCGACGGCCTGGCGCTGGATCGTGGCTCAAATTACCAAAGTGGGCCAACAGTCGCTGGCGATTTTCGTGTTCTCCATGGCCTTTGCACGGGTCATCGGCTTTACCCTCGATCAGGTCGGGCGAACAACGGCGACAGTGACGCTCGCCAACGTTATTGGGGTCGTGACGCTGGTGGTGGTGGCGTACACTGTGGCCTGGTTCAAAGGCGCACCCTGGCGCAAGCGGGCCTGAACCAAGGCTAGGCGGCAGTCCTGGACCTAGCCCTCAACGAGCGGTGGCCCTATCGCGCGACCTGGCAGACATGGTTATGCTGACCCCGGTCAGACGGCGGCGCGCTTAGAAGGGGAGGCTCCCATGGACGGCATCATCAACGAAAACGATCTCTCCGGCGTCATCGACGCGGACAAGGCGCATATCTGGCACCATCTGAGCCAGCATAAACCCTACGAAACCTCAGACCCGAAGATCATCGTCGAAGGACGCGGGCTGCGGGTCTGGGATCAGGCCGGCAAGGAGCATCTCGACGCGGTCTCGGGCGCGGTCTGGACTGTGAATGTGGGCTATGGGCGCGAGAGCATCGCCAATGCGGTGCGCGACCAGTTGCTGAAGATGAACTATTTCGCGGGCGCCATGGGCACGATCCCCGGCGCGCAATTCGCCAAAAGGCTCATCGAGAAGATGCCGGGCATGTCCCGGGTCTATTACTGCAACTCGGGCAGCGAGGCGAATGAGAAGGCCTTCAAGATGGTCCGCCAAATCGCGCACAAGCGCTATGGCGGCAAGAAGCACAAGATCCTCTACCGGGAGCGCGACTACCACGGCACGACGATCACCGCCCTGTCCGCAGGCGGACAACAGGAGCGAAACGCGCAATACGGACCTTTTACGCCAGGATTTATCGAAGTGCCGCACTGCCTAGAATACCGTGCTCAGTGGGACCTTTCGGGCGAGGCCTATGGGATGCGCGCAGCCGACGCGATCGAGGAGGTCGTTCTGCGCGAAGGTCCGGACACGGTGGGAGCGCTGTGTCTCGAGCCCGTGACAGCTGGTGGCGGTGTGATCACGCCACCACCAGGCTATTGGGAGCGGGTCCAGGAGATCTGCGCCAAGTACGATATCCTGCTTCATATCGACGAAGTGGTTTGCGGAGTGGGCAGGACGGGCACCTGGTTTGGGTACCAAAACTACGGCGTAACGCCCGATTTGGTGACCATGGCCAAGGGTGTGGCGTCAGGCTACGCCGCAATCGCCTGCCTAGTGACGACCGAAGAGGTCTTCGACATGTTCAAGGCCAATGCCGACGATCCAATGGACTATTTCCGAGACATCTCGACCTTTGGCGGATGTACGGCTGGGCCCGCGGCCGCGCTTGAGAACATGCGCATCATCGAAGAAGAGGAGCTCTTGGAGAACACCCTGGCCATGGGGGCCCGGCTCATCGACAATCTCCAGGCCCTCGCGGAAAAGCATGCCGTCATCGGAGACGTCCGCGGCAAGGGTCTCTTCTGCGGCGCGGAACTCGTGGCCGATCGGGAGACCCGCGAGCCCATGGCGGAAGCCAAGGTCAAAGCGGTGGTCGGGGACTGCATGTCCCAAGGTGTGATCATCGGTGCGACAAACCGCTCCGTTCCGGGCTTCAACAACACGCTCTGCTTCAGTCCCGCCCTGATCGCCACCGCCGACGATATTGACGCAATCGCATCGGCGGTGGACGGAGCGCTTCACCGCGTCTTCGGCTAAGACGAAAGATGTTCCGGCCGCGTTTGTCCGGCCGGTGAAAGCCAAGAGCAAGGAGACACCCCGCGCGCGCCTCCCGCGTCCATCCGCTGTGTGATCCGCAACGGGGAATGGCCCCGGCACGGGGGTCGACGAGCCGCGGGCTCGGGGGACACGCTAACATCGTCGGTGGATAACCTCGCGTCCTATGCCGCCCAAAACTGAAACGGAGGGCGCGCCGCCACAGTGAGGCGCAGGTCGGCTACAAAGCGCATCGGGTTCAAGCAGGGGTGTCGCGACGTCTCGCGCGCAATAGATGTCACATAGTATAGCCAGCTTGCCGGCGGGATAGGTCCACGCTACCTCTCTCGCCATGGCCGTTCCCGTCGATACCTTTTTCCTTGACCCCGAAACGCATGGGACGCTTCAAGCGCGGATCCAGGAAATGGTCGCCGGCGCCATCCTGTCCGGACGCTTGGTGGCGGGCGAGAAGCTGCCCTCGTCGCGCAAGCTTGCCCACCATCTCGGCGTGTCCAGAATCACGGTAACGCTCGCCTATGCGGAACTTGTCGCGAATGACTATCTCACCGCGCGGGGTCGTTCGGGTTATTTTGTCTCCGAAACCGCGCCCCAGCCCCCCGCCATCGCACCAGAGCCGCAGCATGGCGACCAGGTGGATTGGCCCGCCGCGCTCGCGCGACGGTTCTCGGGAGCGCCCTCGCTCCAGCGTCCCGCCGATTGGGCACGCTTCCGCTATCCGTTCATTTACGGTCAAGCGGATCCGGCACTTTTCGATCATTCAAGCTGGCGGCTCTGCGCGGTGCGCGCCTTGGGTCAAAAGGATTTCGACGCGCTGACGGCGGACCAGTACGACGCCGACGACCCAAGTCTCGCCACCTTCATTGCGCGCCACACATTGCCGCGCCGCGGGATCGCCGCGCGCCCGCAGGAAATACTTGTGACGCTTGGTGCTCAGAACGCGCTTTGGCTCGCTGCGGCGGTACTCTTGAACGAGCGCCGCCACGCCACGATCGAGGACCCATGCTACCCGGCACTTCGCCAAATCCTGGAGCAGGCGGGCTGTGGGCTCTCGGCGGTCTCGGTCGACGCCGATGGGCTGCCGCCCGATGTGATCGCGGATCAGACCGACGTGATCTTCACGACGCCGAGCCACCAATGCCCCACCAATGCGACGATGCCGCTGGAACGTCGCCGCGCGCTTCTCGCCCGCGCCCGTGAGATTGGCGCGGTGATTGTGGAGGACGATTACGAGTTCGAGATTTCGTTTCTGAAACCACCGCACCCGGCCTTGAAGTCCCTCGATCGTGACGGCCGCGTGGTTTACGTGGGCAGCTTCTCGAAATCGCTCTTCCCCGGGCTTCGGCTCGGTTATCTCGTCGGATCCGAAGCCTTCATCCGCGAGGCGCGGGCCTTGCGGGCCTTGGTCTTGCGACATCCTCCGGGGCTGATGCAGCGCACCGCTGCGCATTTTTTGTCGCTCGGCCACTACGACGCGATGATTGGCCGGCTTGGCCGCGCCTTCAAGGAGCGACGAGAAGCGATGGAGGCATCCATTGCCGAGGCAGGGCTCACCGTGGCGGGACGCGGCGCCTTTGGCGGATCATCCTTGTGGATGGAGGCGCCGGACGGCATCGACGTAAGCGCGCTCGCAGACCGGCTGGCGGATGATCAGGTGCTGATCGAGCCGGGCGACGCGTTCTTTGGACATGGCACGTCGCCCGCCCGAAATTACCGCTTGGCCTATTCGTCGATCCCGGCGGAGCGGATCCCCGAAGGCATCGCTCGAATCGGGCGGGCGTTACAGACGGGTTGAGCGTCCTCTCGGGCCCGTATCGCCAACGTGGCCACAACCGGCTGTCGACACTGGCCCTATCGCTGCCGCGGCGGCAACATTATTTTCGCGGCCGCACCGACACCCGGGAGAGGATGAACCCCATGCGCATGACCACCGAAGAAGCCTTCGTGAAAACGCTGCAGCGGCACGGTATCGAGCATGCCTTTGGGATCATCGGATCAGCCATGATGCCAATTTCAGATCTGTTCGATCAGGCGGGCATCACCTTCTGGGACTGCGCCCATGAGGGGTCCGGCGGGATGATGGCCGACGGGTTCACCCGGGCCACGGGCAAGATGTCGATGATGATCGCGCAGAACGGACCCGGGATCACCAATTTCGTCACGGCGGTGAAGACGGCCTACTGGAACCACACGCCACTCCTGCTGGTCACGCCCCAGGCTGCGAACAAGACGATCGGTCAGGGCGGCTTCCAGGAAGTCGAGCAGATGAAGCTCTTCGAGGATATGGTCGCCTACCAGGAGGAGGTCCGCGATCCTGCACGCGTGGCCGAGGTTCTGAACCGGGTGATCCAGAACGCGCACCGGGCCTCTGCGCCCGCGCAAATCAACATGCCGCGGGACTTCTGGACCCAAGTGATTGATATCGAGATGCCGGCCAGCGTCGCGTTCGAACGGCCCGCGGGCGGCGAAGAGGCGTTGGCGCAAGCGGCCGATCTTTTGTCGAAGGCGACGTTCCCCGTGATCCTAAACGGCGCGGGTGTCGTGCTCGCCGGCGGCATCGGGGCCTCGGGCGCGCTGGCCGAAAAGCTCGGCGCACCCGTTTGCGTGGGCTACCAGCACAATGACGCGTTCCCCGGATCGCATCCGCAGTTTGCCGGACCGCTCGGCTATAACGGCTCGAAGGCCGGGATGGAACTCATCGCGCTGGCCGATGTCGTCTTGGCGCTTGGGACCCGGCTCAATCCGTTCTCGACGCTCCCGGGCTACGGAATGGACTATTGGCCAAAGGACGCCGCCGTCATTCAGGTCGACATCAACCCCGACCGGATCGGCCTGACGAAAAAGGTGAGTGTCGGCATCATCGGCGACGCAAAGAAGGTGGCCGAGAGCCTCGCCGCGCGGGTCGAGGAGCCCTCCACCGAGGACAAGCGCGCCCGGCTCGACAAGATCGCGGCAACCAAGTCCGCTTGGGCTCAGCAGCTCAGCTCCATGGACCACGAGGATGACGACCCCGGTACCACCTGGAACGAGCGTGCCCGCGCGGCAAAACCTGACTGGATGTCCCCCCGCATGGCCTGGCGGGCGATCCAGTCCGCGCTGCCGAAAGAGGCGATCATCTCGTCGGATATCGGCAATAACTGCGCGATCGGCAACGCTTACCCGTCGTTCGAGGAGGGACGCAAATACCTTGCCCCGGGGCTCTTCGGCCCCTGCGGATACGGCCTGCCGTCGATTGTCGGCGCAAAGATTGGCTGCCCCGATGTCCCGGTGGTGGGCTTTGCTGGTGACGGGGCCTTCGGGATCGCTGTGACCGAGCTCACCGCGATTGGGCGCAAAGAATGGCCGGCGATCACCATGATCGTTTTCCGAAATTACCAGTGGGGTGCGGAAAAGCGCAACTCGACCCTTTGGTTTGACGACAACTTTGTGGGAACGGAGCTCGACGACGGTGTGAGCTATGCTGGGATTGCCCAAGCCTGCGGTCTCAAGGGCGTTGTTGCGCGGACGATGGACGAGTTAACGCGGGCCCTAGATGAAGCGATCAAGGATCAGATGCAGTCGGGCAAGACTACGCTGATCGAGGCGATGATTAACCAGGAGCTGGGCGAGCCCTTCCGGCGTGACGCCATGAAAAAGCCCGTGCCTGTCGCCGGAATCGACCGCGCGGACATGAAACCCCAGCCGCATCTGTGATCCACACGAGACGTCGCCATCGGACGCGGCGCGCGGCATGAGAGCTTCCTGGACCTTGGAGCCACGCCTATGATCCTTGTGGTCAATGCTGGATCCTCGTCGGTCAAGGTGGCGCTCTTCGCCCCTGATCTTGGACGTGTTCTCGCCGGTGCAGCCACCGAGATTGGCGGCTCCTCGGCCGCGCTGAATATCGACGGCGAGGCGCGCGATCTCACAATGGATGATCACGCCACAGCACTCGAAGCGATCCTGGATGCCTTAGAGGCGCGGGAATACAAGGCCGAGGCGCTCTCGGGCGCGGGCCACCGCGTGGTCCATGGTGGGACAGCTCAGCGCGGTCCCGCGCGAATCACGTCAGACACCCGCCGCGCCATTGCGGATGCGACCCCCCTCGCGCCGCTGCACAATCCGCCCGCGCTCGACGCAATCGACGCGCTGGTCCGAATCGCGCCTGGGCTTCCGCAGGTGGCCTCCTTCGACACCGCCTTCCATGCCACCAACCCCGATGTGGCGACCCGGTACGCCTTGCCCGCGCGGCCGGAAACTGCCGCGCTTCGCCGTTATGGGTTCCATGGGATCTCCTATGCGGGACTGACAACCGAGATTGCACAGCGCCATGGCGGGCGGGCGCCCGCACGTCTTTTGGCGTGCCATCTGGGCAATGGCGCAAGCCTTTGCGCCATCAAGAACGGGGTCTCGGTGGCCACGACCATGGGATATTCACCGCTCTCGGGGCTCACCATGGGCACGCGTTCTGGGGACATTGATGGCAACGCGGTCCTGAGCCTTGCCAAACGCCTCGGAGCCGACGCCGCCGGTCGGCTTCTGAACTCGGATAGCGGGCTCTTGGGACTCGGTGGCGCAAGCGACATGCGCGCGCTCCACGCAGCGGGCTCTAGCGAGGCGGATTTCGCGATCCGGCACTTTGCCTACTGGTGCGTGCGCCATGCCGGTTCGATGATCGCGGCCCTGGGCGGGCTCGATGCGGTGGCGTTTACCGGAGGCATTGGCGAACACGATGCGGCGATGCGTGCTGCAATCCTCGACCCGCTCGCCTGGGCCGGGATTGCCGTTGACCCCGAGGCCAATGCGCGACACGCACCTGAAATCCACACCCGAGGTTCTGAAATTGACGTCCATATCGTGCAAGCCGACGAGGAACGCACGATTGCGGTTGAGACACGCGCCGTCTTGGGTCTGACCAAGAACGGATCAACCGGTGCCTGACCCCAAACCGGGTCCGCCGCCAAAGCCCGTCCCGGAGCGACGCGGCAACGGACCCCGCGCGCGAGGTTGACGCCCCCCCGGGAAACTCCTTTGCGACACAACCCGCCCATCTGCCCTGATCGTTTGCGTGATGCTCGGAACCCGCCAGCCAAAGGAAACTGATTCAGTCTCATCGTCAGCGCCCGCCGTGTCCGCGAGAGATCATTTTCCACCCAATGCCGCGCGTCTGGGCTCCGTTGATGCGTTGGGGTGCACAATCAAGCGGCGTCCGTGCGAGTGTTGCAACTCAGCATGCCACTGCCCCGCTCGGGCCTTGATTTTGACGGCATCATCGCGGATGGTCGAGCGCGATTGGAACGGGCGTCTCGCGGGACGTTGGTCTGCAACGGAGAACGCCCAGAGGAACCGGCGCAATACACCGGCCGCGCCGCGGACGGTTCGTGACGGCACCGAATGACGACGGGTCCTCCGGGTAAGGGGTGAAAGAGGTCTAAAGACATGAAGCGCGTATTGGTCACCGGCGGCGCCGGATTTCTTGGATCGCATCTCTGCGAAAAGCTGCTTGGCCAGGGCCACGAGGTCCTCTGCATCGACAACTACTTCACCGGTCGTCGCTCGAATGTCGCCCATCTCCTTCAGAACCCGCGTTTTGAGCTCATGCGCCATGACGTGACCTTCCCGCTCTATGTGGAAGTCGATGAGATCTATAATCTCGCCTGCCCGGCCTCGCCCGTGCATTACAGCCACGACCCGGTGCAGACGACGAAGACATCCGTTCATGGGGCCATCAACATGTTGGGGCTCGCCAAGCGCGTGGGCGCCAAGGTGTTCCAGGCTTCAACCTCCGAGGTCTACGGCGATCCGCAGGTGCACCCGCAAACCGAGGACTACTGGGGTCACGTGAACCCGATCGGGCCGCGGTCGTGCTATGACGAGGGCAAGCGCTGCGCCGAGACGCTCTTTTTCGACTACTACCGCCAGCATGATCTTCGGATCAAAGTCGTGCGCATCTTCAACTGCTATGGCCCCCGGATGAACCTCGACGATGGACGCGTGGTGTCCAATTTCGTCACCCAAGCGCTCCGGGGCGATCCGATCACGATCTATGGCGATGGCTCGCAAACACGCTCTTTTTGCTATGTGTCCGACATGATCGACGGTTTCGTTCGCCTGATGGAGAGCGGTGACGACGTGACCGGCCCGATCAATATCGGCAACCCGCGCGAGATGACCGTCAAGGAGCTGGCCGAGGTGATCATCTCGA
>JBCCKB010000087.1:0-10826 GCA_039027595.1 Pseudomonadota bacterium
AAATGTGGATGTCGGTACCACAAATGCCCGTCTTGCGTACCCGGATCAGGACGTCGTCGCCGCCGATCTCGGGAACAGGGTGCTGCTTAAGCCAAAGGCCGGGCTCTGGCTTTGCTTTGATTAGGGCGCGCATCGTGTTTGGGAGGGTCATGGCGGGCAATTCCCTGTGGCGAACCGGGGTTTCAAATGCATCCTACTTCGCGGCCGGCCTCCGTGAAGGCCTCGAGCGCTATGTCCAAGTCTTCCTGGCTTAGAGCCGCATTCATCTGTGTCCTGATCCGCGCCTGGTCTTTTGGGACCACCGGGTAAAAGAACCCCGCGACGTAGACCCCCCGGCGAAAGAGTTCCGCCGCCATGCGCTGGGACAGGCTGGCGGAGCCAAGCATCACCGGGATGATCGGATGCTCACCCGGAAGGAGGCGGAACCCGGCCTGCGTAAGCCCAGCACGCCAATGGGTCGCGTTTCTAAACAGGCGCGCGCGGAGATCGTCACCCGCTTCGACAATCTTCAGGGCTTCAAGACCGGCGGCGACCACGGCAGGCGGGAGCGCGTTTGAGAAAAGGTATGGGCGGGAGCGCTGTCGAAGAAGGTCGATCACCGGCTTCGAGGCGGCGGTGTAGCCACCAATGGCGCCCCCCAGGGCTTTCCCCAGTGTCCCAGTGATCACATCCGCGCCGATGCCCGCGTGGGCGGCGGTGCCGCGCCCCTGCGGCCCGATGAATCCGGTCGCATGGCAATCGTCGACCATCAGAAGCGCGTCGTAACGGTCAGCAAGTGCCCGGATCTCGGCCAGATGGGCCAAGTAGCCGTCCATGGAGAAGACACCATCGGTGGCGATCATGATGAAGCGCGCGCCGTCTGCGCGGGCCTCCTTTAGGCGCGCCTCCAGCGCATCCATGTCGGAATTGGCAAAGCGGTAGCGGCGGGCTTTACACAGCCGAATCCCATCGATGATCGAGGCGTGGTTGAGGGCGTCCGAGACAATCGCATCGCGCTCATCAAGAAGCGGCTCGAATAGACCGCCATTGGCGTCGAAACAGGCGGCATAGAGGATCGCGTCCTCCTGGCCGAGGAACCGCGCCAAAGCCTCTTCAAGTTCACGGTGGAGATCTTGGGTACCGCAGATGAAGCGGACCGAGGCCATACCGTACCCGCGGCTCTCCATCGCGCCCAGCGCCGCATCGATCAAGCGTTTGTCGTCGGCGAGGCCGAGGTAGTTGTTGGCGCAAAGATTGAGCACCTTGCGTCCGGCAACGGTGACATGCGCGCCCTGGGGTCCCGCGATCGGGCGTTCCGCCTTCCAAAGCCCATCGGCCTCGATCTCGCGGCCAACCTCCCTAAGGTGCGAATCGAATGCGTTCATGGAACCTCCAAGCAGGAGCCTGTCTGTTAGACGCGCGTGGCGCCAGCCCCATACGGTCAATCCATTGGAGGAATAATTACGGTTAATGCGTTCTTTAGGGGATGGCCCGATGATCGAGCGCGCCGATTTCTCCTGGAGCCCCGGATGCCCGACCTCGATGCCCATGACGCCCTTCGGACGCGCCTCGCTACCGAAAGCATTCTTGCGCAAAAGCAGCGCGAACTTGCCCAGGCCAATTCCCGCATCGCAGAGCGGGCGAAAGTTCTCACCGACGAGGTGATCGAACGCCGTTCAGAGGCGGAAGAGGCCCGTACGATCGCCGATCGCGAGCGCAGTCGGCACCTGGAAGCGGCAACGAACCTGCGGCGGGCAAAAAGTGACATGGTCATCGCTGAACGCAGGCTTTGGACATCGCTCGAAACCATGTCGGATGGATTTGCTGTCTTCGACCGGGACACAAGGGTGGTTGCCGCCAACGCCGCATTTTTCCTCCCCTATGGCGATATGGAGTGCGTCAAGATCGGAATCACCTATGGCGAGCTTGTGAATATCGCGATCGAAGAGGGCCTTGTGAACCCTGGCGAAATATCCGCCGGAGACTGGACCCGCTGGATGCTCGAACGCTGGGAAACAGCGACAATTCCCCCCGCCACGATCCGGTTCTGGAACAACCAGTTTGTCCGCCTAAGCGAACGGCGGACCCCGGACGGCGACGTGGTCATGATGGGCGTCAACATTACCCGCCAGATCCGCCGTCAAAAGGTTCTTGAAGAGGCCCGGCGCCGCGCCGAGGCGGCAAACCGTGCAAAGTCTGCCTTCCTGGCCAATATGAGCCACGAGATCCGCACGCCGATGAACGGGGTGCTCGCGATGGCAGATCTCATGGCCGAGGGGCCACTGGACGAGGAGCAAAAGCTCTGCCTCGACACGATCCGAAACTCCGGACAGGCGCTCTTGGTGATCATCAATGACGTCTTGGACTATTCGAAGATCGAGGCCCAAAAACTGAGTGTCGAAATGAGCACGTTCGACCTTGAGGCCGCGATCAATGAGGTGACGACGCTTCTTATGCCGACGGCGCGGGAAAAGAACCTGAGCCTCATCGTCGACTACGACATGTTCCTGCCCACGCGGTTCAATGGCGACAAAGGTCGGATTCGGCAGATCTTGATGAACCTCGTCGGCAATGCGGTCAAATTCACCCATGAAGGGCATGTTGCTGTACGGGTGGTGGGCCTTCCTGACCTGAAGCCCGACCACTACCGGCTGCATGTGACTGTCGAGGATACCGGGATCGGAATCCCCGAAGAAATGCGCGAGCACATTTTTGGGGAGTTCAACCAAGTTCAATCCGAAATGACGCGCCAGTTCGATGGCACCGGATTGGGTCTCGCGATCACCCGGAGATTGGTGGCGCTGATGGGTGGCGACATGTGGGTCGACAATGGCGCGGAGTCCGGCTCGGTCTTCGGATTTCGCCTGACCATGCGCAAGGAGGGCCCGGACATTGAGGGGCTCAGGGGCCGGTTCGGGCAACGGCGCGTGGTGTTGCACGACCCCAATCCGCAAAGCCGTGACGTCATGCTCAAGCAAATGCGCGCCCTTGGCCTCCGACCCGAGGCGGTCTCCACCCCCGATGAAGTGACGCCTGCCACCTTGGCCCCCGAAGACATCGCTATGCTTTGCGACGATCAGGGCATCTATGGAACGGTCGAGGTTGGCACTGGACCGGACTTCCGCGAAACAAGTGTCTCGATGCCGAGGCCGATCCTGCGGGAGACACTCCTTGAGGCTTTGACGACCGTCACACAAGAGCCCGAGCATCAGGTGGCCCCGGCACATCCCAACTTTGACCGCACGGCGCCAACGGGCGCGTTGCCAGACCATAGGGCCAGCGGGGGCTCGGCACCGGACGTCCTTGATGAGAACCGTCCGAACACTGCGGCGGAAATGCCGGAGGCCGCGCTTTCCGACCAAAGCGGCGAAGGTACGCCGCCACCTCCATTAGAAGGCGGCACAGACGGCGTAAGCGGCGTCACCCAGGATCAAACCAGCTTGGAGGCGCCGGTTGCGGATGCCAAGGCTCTGCCCGAAACAGCCGAGAATCCGTCCGACACGCTAGTCCTGGACCCCGGACTTCAGGCGGAAACCCAAGCCGAAAACGACATCCCCGTGCAGCAAGATGCCGATCTGTCTGAGGCCGGCGAGGCCGCATTGCTTACTGGGGAAGTCGACGGGCTTGAGGACGCGGTCGTCACCAGCGCCCCACCCGTTATCGCCGAACCCCCGAAGATCGTCGAAGCGCCAGAGCCAGAAACACTCGCTCAAGGCATCATCACGGACGACCCCGGCACCGGTGCCCCTGCAGAAAACTCGACAGGCGGGTCGGCCTTGTTTGCAAGCAGGCGCCAACCACCTGCCGCTGAAGAGGCGGATCCGTGTGCTGCAAAGGGGTTAGATGCGGCAAACGACGCGCCCCAGGCAGCAGCCGAACAGGGTCCTCAAGAACCAAATGAGCAGCGGGCAACCTCGCAGGATGCGCCGCCGCCAACTCCGAGCCCCGAGCCAGAAAGCAAGGAGCAGGCCCTAAGTGGTCCCGGCACCAACCCGCCCGAAGACGCCCGAGCAACGGCAGCGAACCCGACACCAAGTGAGGTGACCGCAAATCCTGTCTACGCGCCCATGCCAACCTCAACGATTGGCGACCCTGAGGGCTCATCTGAACCTGCGGCCTTGGCGGCCGGTCAACCATCGGTGACCACCGGTCGCCCGGCGCCGTTCGCCAAAAAAGTCCGGGTTCTTGCGGCCGAAGACAACAAGACCAACCAGCTTGTACTGACCAAACTCCTCAAGAACCTCGATATTGACCTTGAGATTGTCGCTAACGGCCGTCTTGCGTTGGAGAGCTTCAAGTTCGAACTGCCCGATATCGTTTTCACCGATATCTCGATGCCCGAGATGAATGGCATGGACGCCGCCCGGGCCATGCGCTCCCACGCAAAGGAAAACGGCCTGCCACCGGTCCCGATCATTGCCATGACAGCCCACGCGGTCGATGGTAACGAACAGGAAATCCTGGCAGCGGGAATCGATTACTACCTGACGAAACCGCTCAAGAAGGACGTGCTGGTGGACCATATCCTTGCCGCCGCGCCGCTTGACGCGGCGCCGCCCCTGCCCGCGGACACCGCCGCGTCCTGAGGCCCGTTCGTTTCTGAAAGAGCCGGAGCCGTCAGCGCTCGCGCAAAACCGCGAGAAACGCCTCGCCGAAACGCTCCGCCCGACGCTCGCCGAGCAATCGTGTCAGGGCCTCCTGGCTTCGCGGGCGTTGCGCCGCGACGCGTGCGAGAAGCGGCGCGGAGCAACCAAGAGGCTTGTCCGTGCCTTCAGGACCCCGTGCCAGACCCGCTTGGACTTCCGTCAGCCGGTCAAAAAGCGCGCCCGCGCAATGTCCCGCCAGCTTCCGACGCACGGGGTGCTGCGCGCCCGCTGTCTCGCCCGTAACGACTGACAGAAACGCGGTGCCGTATTTTTCGAGCTTCTTGGCGCCGACCCCCGGGACATCCATCATCTCGTCAAGGTCCGACGGCCGCCGCTGCGCCATTTCGATCAAGGTACGGTCGGAAAAAACAACATAGGCCGGAACATTCTGCGCCTGGGCCAGAGCTCGGCGTTTCGCCTTTAGGGCGGCAAGAAGTCCCGCGTCCTCTTCGGCAACAAGCGCCTTGGCGGTGGCTCGGGTCTTTGCAATGAGCGCGTCTCGCCGGAGCGTGATCGCCTCGCTGCCCTTTAGGATCGGCAGCGCATGCTCGGTCATGCGCAGCGCGCCGTGACGCGCCGGATCCGGCCGGACAAGGTCGTAGGCCATCATTTGTCGAAGGATGCCTTGCCAAGCCGGCCGATTCATGTCCGTACCCGCGCCAAAGGTGGGTAAAAGATGGTGGCGATGTTGGCGCACCTTCTCGGTCTCGTGGCCCATTACCACGTCAATCACATGCCCCGCGCCAAACCGCTCCTCGGTGCGCAGGATCGCCGACAGCGCCTTTTGCACGGGAACCGTTCCGTCAAACAGCTCTGGTGGCCGCTCGCATTGATCGCAGGCGCCACAGCTCTCAAGGCATTCGCCGAAATAGCCCAAAAGTACCTTCCTTCGGCATCCACGCGCTTCGGCCAGTCCCAAAAGCGCGTTGAGACGTGCGTGATCGGCCGCCTTGCGCTCTAACGGCGCCGGGCTTTCGTCGATCTGCTGACGGCGGTACCGAATGTCGTCTGGCCCATAAAGCGTCAAGGTCTCGGCGGGCGCACCGTCTCGACCGGCACGGCCGATCTCCTGGTAATAGGCCTCGATCGATTTTGGCAAATCGGCATGGGCTACCCAACGTACATCCGGCTTGTCGACCCCCATGCCGAAGGCCACGGTCCCCACGACTATGAGCCCGTCCTCCGCGGCGAAACGTTCTTCGACATCCCGGCGAATGGAGGGGTCGAGGCCGCCATGATACGCGACCGCGCTATGGCCTTGGGCGGTCAGCGCGGCGGCGAGGCTTTCGGTCTTTGCACGGGTTCCGCAGTAGATGATGCCGGAACGACCTCGCCGGGCTGCCGCATAGGCTTCGATCTGCGCCCGAGGCTGATTTTTGGGCATGAAGGCGAGGTGCAGGTTTGGACGGTCAAATCCCCGCAGAAAGACCTGCGGGGCCTCGCCGCCGAACAAGCGTGATGTAATCTCGGCGCGGGTTTCCGCGTCGGCGGTGGCAGTGAAGGCCGCCAGCGGCACGCCAAGCGCGCGACGGAGCTCACCGATCCGCAAGTAATCCGGACGAAAGTCATGTCCCCATTGGCTCACGCAATGCGCTTCGTCGACGGCGATCAGGCCAACACCTATGCGTTTGAGGAACGCCTGCATCCCCGTTGCGGCAAGACGCTCGGGCGCGAGATAGAGGAGTTTCAGACGACCATCGCGAAGCGCCGCGTGGACAGCTTCGGTCTCGCTTTCGGTGTTGCCAGAGGTCAAGGCACCCGCGGCGACACCATTTGCCGACAGGCTGCGAACCTGATCGCGCATGAGTGCGATGAGGGGCGAGATCACCAGCGTAACGCCCTCGCGGCAGAGCGCGGGCAGCTGAAAGCACAGGGATTTGCCTCCGCCGGTCGGCATTATCGCGAGCGTGTTTCGGCCATCTGCTACGGCGCTCACGATTTCTTCCTGGCCAGGCCGGAAGCTGTCGAATCCGAACACGTCGGCAAGAAGTGCCGCTGGCTCTGGCATGATCCTGGACTTTGGTTTTGTCAGACTGCTCTTTGTTGACGCAAATCTGACAGATACGTCCGGGTCGGGCAAGCGGCCTTAGTAAAAGGGGATCCCCATAGACCGGGCCGCCGCGGGCAGCAGAATGTCACGCAGGATGATGATCCCGAGAAACACCACGAGGGGCGCGAAGTCTATTCCGCTCGTCTGCGGCAGAAACCGCCGTACAGGGCGGTAAACCGGCTCCAGAAGCTGATTAAGGCCGTTCCATATGCTTGCCACCAGGGGCTGGCGCATATTGAGCACCTGGAATGTTATCAGCCAACTGAAGACGATGTGGACGATCATGATAAAGAAGGCGACGCTGAGAAGCAGGTCAAGGATCTGGAAAATCGGCAACATCGGGGTCGTGTCCTTCGGCGGTCCCGCGTTACCTAAGGCGAGAGCGCCCGGCACGCAAGAACTCCAGCGACGTCATGCTTGACGCCGGCCCCCAGGCTTGGTCAGGCCTGGGCTGTCTCGGGAGAGCGCGAAATGTATCCTTACTTGCGCATGGTTAAGGAGCTTGCCTGGCATCGCCGGTCACCAAGGTTGGCGCTGGGCCAGGTGCATCGGTCGCACCACATCTGCTGGCCCTGGGACATTGATGTCTTTGGCGAACTCAACAATGGGCGGACACTGACGCTCTTTGACCTGGGCCGTTTCGGGCTCTTCCAGAGGATCGGATTTCTGGCCGCAGGGCGACAACGCGGATGGATTGGCGCGGTTGCCGGTGTCTCCGTACGTTACAAGCGACGCATCCGGATCTTTAACAGGCTCGAGATGCGGTCTCGTTTCGCGGGCTGGGACGCCCGATTTGCATATTGTGAACAATCGCTGTGGCACGGGGAAACCTGCTGCTCCCATGCCCTCGTGCGGCTGGTGGTCACGGGACGGGACGGAATCGTGCCACCCTCCGAGATCGCCGATGCGCTTGGCTATCAGCGGGAGAGCCCGAGTTTGCCAGATTGGATTGCGTCCTGGGCGGCCGCCGAGGCAAAGCGACCCTGGCCGCCCATGAGCTGAGCAAACAAGGACGGCCTCTGATGGCAGGGGTTGCCACCTCCTCGGGCTGTTCGACCGAACACTCGGGGACATACGCGCGGGGAAGACGGCACCGTTGCCTATGGGAAGCGTTCGGGTGAAGGTCCCGTCATGCAAAGTGGTTAAGGCGACGAGGGGGCAACATGCCAACGCCGAGACAACGCCTTTGGGGCTGGTTCTTCTTTGATTGGGCCAGTCAACCCTACGCAACGCTTCTTCTGACGTTCATTTTCGCCCCCTACATCACCGAAGTCCTAGGCGATGGCACCAAGGCACAGGCCGCTTGGGGCTACGGCGTCGCCTGCGCTGGCATTGTTATCGCTGTCTTCGCCCCTGTTTTGGGCGCTGTTGCAGACACCCAAGGTCGGCGGCTCCCTTGGATTTGGGCCTTCTCGGCGCTCTACATCGCGGGTGCGGCCGGATTGTGGTTCGCCGCGCCAGGCAGTTTTTATCTGATGCTGACTTTGGTGTCCTTCGGGATTGGGCTTATCGGGCTCGAGTTCGCAACGATTTTCACGAATGCCATGCTTCCCAGCTTGGGCTCGCGCTCTGAGATCGGGCGGATCTCCGGAAATGGCTGGGCCTTTGGTTATGTGGGTGGACTGCTTGCGCTTGTGATCACATTGGGCTTCTTCGCCGAGAGCGCCGCGACCGGGAAGACGTTCTTGGGGCTGACACCGGTCCTCGGGCTTGACCCCGCGCAAAGGGAGGGCACGCGCGCCGTTGGTCCTTTTGTGGCGGTGTGGTTCGCGGTCTTCATGGTGCCGTTCTTTCTCTTTGTGTCGGAGGATCCAAGACCCGGGACGCGCGACAAAGGCACTGGCGACGCCTTGACCACTCTTTGGAAAACACTCGTATCGCTGCCCTCACGGCCCAGTCTTTTAGCCTATCTCGCCTCTTCGATGTTCTACCGGGATGCCCTGAATGGGATCTACACATTCGGCGGGCTCTATGCCGCCGGTGTCCTGGGTTGGAGCGTGGTGGACACGGGGATTTTTGGGCTGATCGCGATTGTCGCGGGCGCTGTGTTCGCCTGGCTCGGCGGGCGGGCAGACGCGGCATTCGGGCCAAAGCCCGTTATTGTTCTGTGCATCGTTCTATTGACCCTTGCGGCGACATTTATCGTGTTCGTCTCGCCCGATCGGGTTCTTTGGATCACCGTCGCGCCGGGAGCCAGTCTCCCAGACGTGGCCTTCTACGCCGCGGGCTCGGTCATCGGCGCGGCGGGCGGAGCGTTGGCTTCGGCGAGCCGGACGCTCATGGTCCACCAAGCGAAACCAGAACGCATGACCGAGGCGTTTGGCCTTTATGCCCTTGCCGGAAAGGCGACGTCGTTTCTCGCCCCGCTCTCGATCGGCATTGTCACCTCGGCCACAGGCAGCCAGCAATGGGGCGTCACGCCAATCATTGTCCTTTTCCTTCTTGGCCTCCTGCTGCTATTCTGGGTGCAACCAGAGGGAGATCGAGCAGCATGATCCTCCGCATCGTATTGGCCGCCCTGCTTCTTGCGGCACCCGCAGCCCTGGCAGAGCCACTCGCCAAGGATCTGTTTGGCGCCGAGCGCAAAGGCTCAGCGCATAAAGCCACGCCCCTTGGAAGCTACGCCAAGGGCTGCGTCGCCGGGGCCAAGCAGCTCCCGGAGACCGGACCGACCTGGCAAGCCATGCGGCTGTCGAGAAACCGCAACTGGGGGCACCCCGAGACGATCAAGTACATCGAAAAACTCTCCAAGAGAGCCGCTCGGCAGCCCGGGTGGGAGGGGCTTTACATCGGCGACATTTCACAGCCGCGCGGCGGGCCGATGCTGACCGGGCATCGCTCGCACCAGATCGGCCTCGATATCGACATTTGGCTGCGGCCAGCCAACAATTTGAAGCTTTCGCGCCGTCAGCGCGAGGAGATCTCGTCGGTCTCGCTCCGGCGCGCGAACGGGGCCTATGTCAACGAAAACTGGACGCAACAGCACCATGAAATCCTCAAGGAGGCGGCCAAGGACAGGCGCGTGGCGCGGATTTTCATCTTTCCGGGGGCGAAGGTGCAAATGTGCAAAGCGGCGACGGGTGACCGGTCGTGGCTTCGGAAGATCCGGCCCTGGTGGGGCCATCACTACCATTTTCACGTCCGGCTGAGTTGTCCCAAGGGCACCGAGGGCTGCGTCAACCAAGCGCCGCCACCCCCAGGAGACGGCTGCGCGGAGGCCGAGGAGTGGGTTCGCAACATCCTCAATCCGCCACCCCCAAATCCCAACGCACCTCCTCCGAAGAAACGGCGGGAATATGTGCTCAGCGATCTGCCACGGGCCTGCGCCAGCGTCCTGGCCGCGCGCTAGGCCGGACCGGATCCTTGCAGCGCTTTGCGGCCGCGATGGCAGTGGCTGTTCTACCCCTTGCCGCCGCCGCCGAACCGACGCTTCTTGGAAGCTTCCACTGGACCTACCCACGCGACTACTTCGGTGGTTTTTCCGGGATCGAGGTCGCCGACAATGGAACCGATTTCATGACAATCGGCGATGCGGGCCAGATCGTTCGTGGCAGTATCGCGCGCACCGGAGATCGGATCACCGGCGTCGACTTTGAAAACGTCAAAAGCCTTCATACCCCCGACGGTCGGCGGGTGCGGGGTATCTTTGAGTTCGACGCGGAGGGGCTCGCTGTCGCTCCAGGGGGGACCTATTACGTATCGTTCGAGCATGACGCGCGGGTGTGGGCGTATGATGAATGGCTGGGCCCGGCCAAGGCGCTCCCGCGCCATCCTGACTTTGACAGGCTGATCGACAACCAAGGTCTCGAGGCGTTGGCGATCGGACCAGATGGCGCGCTTTACGCAATCCCCGAGGTTTCGCCCGCGCTCTGGGAGCCCCGGCACGTCTACAGGTTCGCCGGAGGCAAGTGGCAGACGTTCGGAACCCTTGAAACGAGCCGGCTCTTTTGGCCTGTGGGCGCCGATGTTGGGCCCGATGGTCGACTCTACGTGCTCGAGCGCCGCTATGCGCCGGTCTTGGGGTTTTCCTCGCGAATCCGGCGCTTCGACATCGGCGAGACGAGCCTCGAAGCGCCCGAAACCCTCCTCGAGACACGGCTTGGGAAACATGACAACCTAGAGGGCCTCGCTGTTTGGAGGGACGCGCGCGG
>JBCCKB010000088.1:0-10758 GCA_039027595.1 Pseudomonadota bacterium
AAAGAACCCCGCGGCCAGGCCCGCGAGAAGGAAGACGCGCCCGTGGCGCGCCGCGACTTGAAGAACTGCGATCATTTGGATCCGGAGGCTAACGGAAAGAGCGGTGAACCTGAATCAAAAATCAATCCCCCAACAGTTTGCATGTTGCTGATTTCGAAAGCAGATTTTTGCAAGCCAGACTTTTCCATTCGGTCAATTCAATAGCGCAGGTCTTTTGAAACGGCTCGATTTACGAGCCCGTTCAGAGTGCCAATTCGCGCCCTTGCGAAGGCTCCTCGGCTCGCGCATGAAGAGCCAGAAGAATTGCCGCAGGGAGCGCCCGACCATGAACGCCATCGCCGAGACGCCCGGCCTCGTTGAGGCCATCCGCGACCGGTTCGCCCATGTCGAAAGCTGCCCGTTTCAGGGCTCGCGGGTGTTCTTTGAGAATGCGGGCGGCGCGCTCACCCTGAAGTCGGTGGTTGAAACGTCGGCGCGCTTTGCGGCCCTGCCAGACAACCAGGGACGCGATAATCCTGCGGCGCATGCGCTTATGGCGCAGATTGAGACCGCGCGGAGCGACATGGTCACCTTCTTCAACGCGCCCTCGGGCCACTTCTTCGTGGGCGAAAGTGGGACCGAACTGATCTTTCGCTTGGTCCGCGCCGCAGCCCTCGAGACTCCTCGGGGCACGATCCTCGGCAGCAGCGTAGAGCATCCCGCGACCCGCAGCGCTGCCCACCACTGGGCAGCGACGTCGAACAAAACCTATGTGAACGTGCCACACAATGACGCTGAGGGGCTTGTGACCCCCGAGGCCTATGCGGACAAGGTCACGCCCGATACGCGGGTCGCGACAATTCTCCATACATCACCGGTCACCGGCATGGGGATTGACGTGGCGGGAATAGCGCGCGCGATCCGGGACGCAGCCCCCGAGGCCTATATCATCGTTGATGGCATCCAGCATGCCTGCCACGGCCACATCGACCTCACGGCATATGGCGTCGACGGCTACGTCGTCTCTCCTTACAAGGTCTTCTCACGGCACGGATATGGCCTGGCCTGGGTATCAGACCGGCTCCGCGCGCTCCCCCATGAAGGCTTGATCGGCGCGCCCGAGGGCGGCTGGGAGTTCGGTACGCGAGATACCGGCGCCTATGCCACCTTCTCGGATGTGGTGGCATATTTCGACTGGTTGGGCGGGCAGGTGTCGGAAGCCTCTGACCGCCGCGGAAGGATCGAGGCGGCCGGGGCGGCAATTCACGCCTATGAAGCCGAGCTGACCCACGCCATGCTTGAAGGCACGGGAAATTTGCGCGGTCTCGCGGAGATGCCGGGGATCACCGTGATCGGAGGCCCCGCGAACCCCGCGCGAGAGGGTCTCGTCTCTTTTGTCTCCGACCGGGTCGCGGCAACGGAGATCGTGGCCCGGCTCAATGCGGAGGGTATTCGGACACACACACGAAAGGCAGACCACTACTCGGGGAACATTCTTGATCCCCTTGGCCTGGAGGCCGCGGTCAGGGTCTCGCTTTGCCATTACAATTCCGAGGCCGAAGTGGGGCGGTTCCTGGCGGCAATGGAAGACATCTTGGCCCACTGACGCGCATTGCCGCTTGGCAGCGCGGCAACGGCGTCAGACACCCAAGTACCGATCCACGAGGCCGCGGTTTTCTCGAAGGTGGCTGACGGTCACGGTTTCGGCCACACGGCCGGTCTCGATGAAGGCCACGCGATCGGCCAGATCAAAAACCGCTTCAAGGTGCTGCTCGACCAGAAGAACGGCCACACCATCTTTCTTCATGGCCGCCACCACGTCGCGGATCGCTGTGATCATCGAGGGCTGAAGTCCCTCGGTCGGCTCATCTAGCAGGAGCGCCTTCGGCCTAAGGCACAGCGCCCGCGCGGTGGCCAGCATTTGCTGTTCACCACCCGACAACGTGTTGGCCCGCTGTCGCAAGCGCTCGCGCAGCCTCGGAAAGCGATCCAGGACGCGCTCTCTCGTCTGTGGGCCTTCGCCTCGAGCCATCAGGCCGACCTCGATGTTTTGGGCGACCGTAAGCTCACCGAAGAGCCGTCGCCCTTGCGGCACATAGCCGATCCCCGCCCTGGGAACCTCATGGGGCGGCCGCGTGCTCAGCGTCTCCCCGTCCAAACGGACAGCCCCGGAAAGAAGTGGCAGATGCCCCATAATCGCGCGCATTGTCGTTGTTTTTCCTGCGCCGTTCCGGCCCAACAGGCACAGAATTTCACCTGGCGCCACATGGAGCGAAACGTCGCGCAAGACCTGGGCGCGCCCATAGCCTGCGGAGACGGCGTGCACTTCAAGCATTGCCCGTCCCGAGGTAAGCCGCCTGGACGGACCGATTGGCCCGTATCTCGCTCGGTGAGCCCTCGGCCAGTCGCCGCCCGGCATCGAGCACGGTCACCTGGTCGGCGGTCTCCATCACGACTTCCATGTTGTGCTCGATCAGAAGGATCGTCGTCTCGGCCTTCAACGTGCGGATCAAGGTCTTGAAGGCCGTGATTTCGCCTTCGGCTAGGCCCTGCGTGGGTTCGTCCAAAATAAGAAGACGCGGTGACTGCACGATTCCCATGGCAATCTCCAGGAGGCGCTGATGACCGTAGCTGAGATCCCCGGCGAGCCGAGTTTCGAGGCCGTAGAGGCCCACGCGCTCAAGCGCCGCCGCCGACGCGCCGTCTTTCCCGGTCGCTCGTGCCGCCAAGGCCACGTTCTCGGCCACCGGCAGCCCGGGGAATACCGAGGTGATTTGAAATGTATATGCGATACCGCCTTTGACGCGCCGATGAGCGGGAAGGTCCGTGATATCGCGCCCCGCGAAGTGCACCCGGCCCGCGCTTGGCGCAATGCGGCCGGAGAGCATGCCCACAAACGTTGTCTTCCCGGCGCCGTTGGGGCCGATAAGCGCCCGGATCTCTCCTTGAGCAAGCGCAAAGTCCACGTTGTCAACCGCGACAAGTCCGGCGAAACGTTTGGATATACCGCGTGTTTCCAGGAGGATCACGGGATCCACCCCGGAAATCGGCGCCGGACCTCGCCCGCTATTCCCTGTCGCGCAAAGAGCGTCAGAAGCACCAAAACCACGCCCGCAACGGCCATGTACGCCGTTGTCAGCCCGCTCGCGAAGTCGATCAGATAGAACATGAACAATGTGCCAATAAATGGCCCGATCACTGTGCCTGCGCCACCCAACAGCACCCAAAGGAGTGGCAAGATCGAGTACTGGACCCCCGCGAAGGTCGCTCCGGCGTATCCAAACAAAAGGCCGTAGGCCGCGCCCGCGAGCGCAGAGACAGTGCCCGAGAGAACGACAGCGCCGAGTTTAAGCGCGAAAGTGTCGTAGCCCAGCATACGGGTGCGTTCTTCGTTTTCGCGGATCGCCACGAGCGCTTTGCCAAACGGCCGAAGAACAACTCCAAGCGCGACGAGCAGACCCGCCGCGAAGACCGCCCAAGCCGCGAAAAAGCGCGGGCCCGGTTGTGATAAGTCAGCGCCCCAAAGAACTCGCTGGCCGGCCTGGATGACAAACCCCTCGTCGCCCCGGGTCCACTCGCCTCCAAGCAGGATCGCAAGGTATACGGCTTGGGCAAACATGAGCGTCACGATCATAAAGGCGACGCCGACCGTCCGGAGCGCCAGTGCCCCCACAATGAGCGACAGGAGCGCGCCCAAGGATACTCCGGCAATCATCGCCAGGGCCGGATCAAGCCCCAGATACCGGATTGAGAGGCCCATCCCGTACATTCCGGCGGCAAAGAACATGGCGTGCCCCAAGGACAGAAGGCCCGTGTAGCCGAACAGCAGATTGTAGCCCATCGCATAGGTGGCAAGCACCATAACCCGCGCGAGGTTGCCGTGGTGGTACTCGGGCAAAACGAATCCCGAGCCAAATAGAATTGCGAGAAACCCAAGATGGAGGGCAAGCGGCCGGAAATGGCTCATGCCCGAGTTCCAAAGAGCCCTTGAGGTCGGAAGACAAGGACGAGGGCCACGACTAGCGTTGCCAGGATCTTCGCCAGCGTTGGCGAGAAAAAGACGGATATAATTCCGTCGGACATACCCACCAAAAGTGCTGCCACGACCGTGCCGGGCAGGCTCCCAAGCCCGCCGATGATGACCACGATGAACGACAGGAGAAGCGGATCGCCACCCATCAGGTAATGCGCTTGCTGAATGGGCACGATCAGGACGGCCGCGAAGGCCGCAAGCCCGGCACCGAGACCGAAGACCAGCGCATAGACACGCTCAACGGGTATCCCAAAGGCTGTCGCCATGTCGCGATCAAGCTGGGTCGCGCGCATCACGAGTCCGATCTTTGTGCGCGTAATCAGAACCCACACCCCGATCAGAACCAGAGCGGCCGCCGCGATGACACCCAGCTTGTAGCTGGTGATCGAAAGCCCCCAAGGCCAGTAGAGCCCAAGCCCGGATTCGGTCCACTCCACCCATGGCAGGGCAATCCGGTGATTGAACGGAGGCTCCACCGGGCGCGCATCGGGACCGTAGGTCATGAGGGTGACCTGTTGGATAATGTAAAGCAGTCCGATCGTGGCGACGATCGTGCGCTCGGGGTCATAGTCGATGCGCTTGAGCACGGTCATGTCGGCAAGCGCCGCGAGCCCGCCCACAAGGACCGGAGCGAGCACCAAAGCGGCGACGAAACCGATCGCTGGGTGACCGCCGGCCATGGTCGCGATCCACCACGCAAGGACCGCGCCCAGCATGAAGAACTCTCCATGGGCCACATTGACGACGCGCATCACCCCAAAGACAAGCGACAGCCCCACGGCGGTCAACGCCAGGACAGCTGCCGTAACGGCCCCCTCAAGGGAGGCTAGAAGGAGGTGGGGTCCAAAGTCCATTCGAAGGCCCTAATCTGCGCCGCTCAGGAACATCGAACGCGTTCGACTGCACATGGTGAACAGGGACACTCCCCAACGGCTTGACTCGTGTCGAGCGAACCGCGACCCGAAGGGCAGGATGCTTGCTTGGGTCTCCCCGTCGAGCATCCCGCGAGGACAGCCCTTCGTTCGAAGCGGTTCATATCGGCTAGGTCCCCTAAAGTGACCGATATACGGGGCGAACGCGTCAAGTCTAGGTCGTCACCGTTCTGCGGCCCAAGCATCCGGGCGCGCGGAAACCAGGCGGAGGGACCACGAATAGACCCCTTCACAGCAGGAATGCGACGGCATCGCTGTCTAGAAGCTCTGCGTCGTGTAATCCACCTCGTCGGGATAGAGGGTATCCTCGATCGATGTGGTGTGGACCAGCTCCAGGCCGCTCTCCTTCACTTGGGTGATGTATTGGTGCCCAAAGACTTGGTGCGTCTTACCATTGAACACCTTCGCTCCTTGCGGATGCTCGAAGCCTTCCGGCATGTCGGTCATGGCCTCCACGGCCTCGATGAGCTTTGCGCGGTCGTCGGGACCGGCGTAGCCAGCGGCCTCCATGCCCGCTTTGACGATATAAAGGGTCTCCCAGCATCCAAACATATGGGCATAGGTCGAGACGTCCTTTGGGTCTGAGACAGAGGCACCGTTCGCGTCGACCCCGACTGCTGCACGGTACGCCGCATCGTATTCGGTTTGGTCCTTTTGAGCGTAGCGCGGCATGCCTTCCCAAAAGTAGGAGCCGTCAAGAAATTCGAGGCCAGGTGAGGCGATATCGACGGCTTCAAGCGAGTCGATGAACCCAAAAAGCGCAGGCGCGGACGGCCCGAAGAACTCCCCAAGTTCCTTCACGAATGTGAGGACTGCGGGTCCCACCATCACATGGTAAAGCACTTCGGTGTCACGCGGGATCCGCGGAAAATACTTGGTGAACGACGTCTCAGTGGGCGGAATCGCGATATGCTCGAGAACCTCGCCGCCCTGTGCCGCCATGGCTTCGGTGAAAAAGTCTCGGTGGTCATGGCCGAAAGCGAAGTCCGGAAAGACCATGGTGACCTTCTTGCCAAGCGTCGAGGCGACATAGGGCGCCATGGCTTGGACCTGGCTCTTCACGTCGGTGATCCCAGGTTGCAACGTGTAGCGGTTGAGCATCCCCGAGGCCACGTGATGACCCTCGGAGACAACGAAATAGGGGAGCTTCAATTCGCCCGCGCGCGGCGACGAACCAATCACAACATGCGAGAAGAGGGTGCCGAAAGCGATGTCGCAGCCGTGCTGGGTGGCGAATTTCTCAACGACCTCGGCACCGCGCTTGGGATCCGTGCCGTCATCTTCGGCGACAATCTCAAGAGGACGTCCGTTGATGCCGCCGTCAGCGTTGATCTTGGCAACGGCCGCCTGCGTCGTCCGGTCATACCATCGGCCATAGGCAGCGCCAATGCCCGTGCGATGAACCTGGAAACCGACCTTAATCGGCGCGGCCGATTGCGCATTGGTGTAGCGCGCCCAAAGCGGCAAGCTCGCGGCGGCCGCCCTTCCTGCCATTGTCGCCATCGCGCCGCGTCGTGTTGTCTTGTTCGTCATGGATCCGAACCCCCCTGTTCGTGCGCGCCGGTGAGCCCGGCTGTCAGCCAGTAGTGTGGAAACAAGCGTCGCGGCTGTCCAGCCCCTTCGCCGGTGATCACACTCCACGCGGGCTCGCCAGAAGCCAGAGCCCGAAAAACGTGTAAATGACCATGAATGTGGCAAGAGGTATTTGAGAACGCGTGGCCCGCGTCGCATCTCCATAGTGCCGGTAGGCGAGCCCATGGGCCAACAAGATCGCAATTACATGGCCCACAACCACGGCACCTGCCTGCGACAGCCAGATCACCCGAACGGTGGCCTGCGTGTTGAAGAAGCCAGTGGTTACGTAGAACACTCCGAGTCCCAGGACGTCGTCGCCTCTCCCCAGGGGATCGGATGCGGCGGCGAGCGCATATTGGATGTTAACAAGAAAGCTCGGCAGGTAGTGGCCGATATGGTAGCCCAGCGCGATGGGCAGGATTGATGGGGCAAACACGCGAAACGCGTCCGCCCAACCATGGCCACCGGACGCCAGCCGATGCCCGAGCCAAACCGCCGCGCCAAACGCCACGATCAACCCAACATTCATTGCAAGAAGGCCAAGGATCGTTTGCAGCATGATCGCGGAACGCCCCGGAAACTCCAGAGGATTGACCCCTATTGTCGCGAGCCACCAAAACGTTTCATTCAGACCATCGAAACTGCCCGACCCCAGCAAAACAAGGACGAGAACCGCCGCACCTGTCGAGGGGGATGGGCGCACCAAGATCTGCCAGCCCAAGACCCCAACCCGTCCCTGGCGAAACAGTGCGGCCCTTGCATAAGCGCGCATCAGCATGGTGACCACCTCGCCCGTTATCAGCCAACGTGGCCCCAGCAGGCCCAGGAGAACTAGGCTGACCAGCCAGTAGATCCCCACAATGAATGCAAGGCGGCGGGGATCGGTGGGCGTCGGATCGGCGAGAAGAAAACTCACGAGCACGAGAAACGCCAAGATCCCGGGGGTCCGGCCGAGCCGCCGCGGGATCCAGAGAAGGGGCCGCCAGCCCGCGCGGGCACCAAGCCGCATCGGCGCAATCAAAGGGTTTATCAGGCTCCAAAAATCCCCCAAGAGTCCCTGGATCGCCACAAGCCCGATCCACCAGATTGTCCAAACCGCAAGCGGCAACGGGTTCCGGAGAGGATCGGTTGATCCCGCGAGCCCCACCCAAACGAGCCCGACCGTACAGATCATCCCGAAGAGGCTCGTTGTCGTGCTAACGCGCCACGGTAGGCAAAAAAGCCGTCCTCTAGATCTGAAGAACCCAGACAAGCCCTCGGGGGGCAAGAGCATCAATATCACCACGGTGAGCGCAACAGACGCGACACCACCGGCAATATAGAGATCGGTTGGAAGAAGAAGGACGAACCCCTGCTCGGCCGGATGTGCATCGGCGGCGCAGGGTTTTATCACCATCGCACCCAACGCAATGGTGCCGCGTCGTAGGCGCCTCGTCGAGATGCACCCTAGCACGAAGACCCAGACGAGCACCAAGAGCCCCTATGCCGGTTCAGAGGATCAAGGGAGCGCTCGCGCAACGCGAGCAGGGACCGGCATTCCCCCGGACCTCCGCCACCTCAGCTGCGCATCCGCGACGCGTCTGGATCATACATCGGCTTCGAAGACGCCTCGGCCGCCACGCGCGTGCCCGCCACCTCGACTTCGTAGGAGGAGGCGAGCAAGTTGGCGACCGTCTCGCCCTCGCAGGGGACATAGGCCATGCCCATGGCCGATCCGAGCGCATGGCCATAAGCGCCGGACGTCACATAGCCAACGATCTCGCCGTCCCTCAGGACGGGCTCGTTATGGTAGAGGAGCGGCTCTGGATCCTTAAGCCGAAGCTGCAGGAGGCGCGCCGAGAGACCGGCCTCCTTCTTCCGCATAACCGCGTCGCGGCCGATGAATTCCGGCTTCGCTGTCTTGACGGCAAACCCAAGGCCTGCCTCCAACACATGATCCTCAGATGTGATGTCATGTCCGAAATGCCGAAACGCCTTCTCGATCCGGCAGGTATCCATGGCATGCATGCCACAAAGCCGCGCGCCCCGCGCTTGGCCCTCCTCCCACAAAACCTCAAACACGTGGGCGGCCATGTCCGCCGAGACATACAGCTCCCACCCAAGCTCGCCCACGTAAGACACCCGGTGTGCGCGCGCTAGGCCGAGACCCACCTCGACGTCGCGGGCGCTGCCAAAGGGAAAGGCATCGGCCCCGAAATCGTCGGGGGACAGCGCGCCGAGGAGGTCACGCGCCCCGGGCCCCATGACCGCGAGCACCCCTTCCCCTGGCGTCACGTCCGTGATTGCAACGCGCGCATCACCCGCATGTCGCCGAAGCCACGTCTGATCGGCAAGCCGCGTGGCCGCGGGGGTGACCACAATATAAACGGTCTCCGAAAGCCGGGTCACGGTAACATCGGCCTCGATGCCGCCTCGTGCATTCAGGAACTGAGTGTAGACGATCTTGCCCGAAGCCACCGCTACGTCATTGCCGCAAACCATATTGAGAAAGGCCTCGGCGTCGGGTCCTTCCACGCGAATTTTCCCAAAAGACGACATATCGTAAATGCCGATACCCTCGCGGATCGCCATATGTTCAGCGGCGGTGTTTCCAAACCAGGTTTGCCGCTTCCAAGAGTACGCGTAGGCCGGTGTTTGGCCCTGTTGCGCGAACCAGTTTGCCCGCTCCCACCCTGCAAGCTCACCAAATACCGCGCCACAACGGGCCAACTGCTCGTGAAATGGGGTACGCCTGACACCGCGCGCGGTAGCCTTTTGGCGGTAGGGAAAGTGGTCAGCGTAAAGCAGCCCCAAAGTCTCTGTCGAACGCTCCTTGAGGTAGCGCCGATTGCCCTGGAATGGCTCCATCCGGGAAATGTCCACGTCGCCCAGGTCAAACGGCTTCTCGCCAGTGTCCATCCATTCGGCAAGCGCCATGCCGGCGCCGCCCGCAGACTGGATGCCAACCGAGTTAAACCCCGCCGCAACCCAAAAATTGTCGAGCTCTGGCGCGGGTCCGAGGTGATATGCATCATCCGGCGTAAAGCTCTCGGGACCGTTGAAGAACGTGTGGATCCCTGCCTCGGCCAGCATTGGCATCCGGTTGACGGCTTTCTCCAGAATTGGCTCGAAGTGGTCGAAGTCTTCCGGCAACTGGTCGAATTCGAACTCCTCGGGGATGCCGTCCATGCCCCACGGCTTTGCTTCCGGCTCGAAAGCGCCAAGGAGCATCTTTCCGGCGTCTTCTTTGTAATACGCGCACTCATCCGGGATCCTAAGCACCGGAAGCTGCTCAAGCCCGGGGATGGCCTCGGTGACGATATAGAAGTGCTCGCACGCATGGAGAGGCACGTTTGCGCCCGCCATTCGACCCACGGCATGGCCCCACATGCCGGCGCAATTGACCACGTGATCGGCCCGGATCGTGCCCGTCTCGCCGTTCGCCTCCCATTGGACACCGGTGACGCGGCGGCCTTCCTTATCGAACCCCGTCACCTTGACCCGTTCGAGCACCTTCGCCCCACCCGCCCGAGCGCCCTTCGCCAAAGCGAGCGCGATATTGGCCGGATCGCCTTGACCGTCCTTCGGAAGGTAGACCCCGCCCACAACGTCGGAGACGTTTAGGTGCGGATAGCGCGACTTGATGTCGTTCGGCCCGATCGCCTCGACCTCAACACCGAATGCGCGCGCCATGGATGCGGTTCGCAGCAGCTCTTCATGGCGCTCGGCCGTAAGTGCCGCTGAAATCGACCCCACACGCCGGAACCCCGTCGAAACGCCAGTTTCTTCCTGCAGATTGAAGTAAAGCTCCTGACTGTATTTCGCGAGGCGGGTCATGTTCTTGCTCGAGCGCAGCTGGGCAATGAGACCCGCCGCATGCCATGTGGTGCCCGATGTGAGCTGCTTACGCTCCAAAAGGACCACATCCTGCCAGCCTTGTTTGACCAGATGATACGCCACCGAGCAGCCGATCACCCCACCGCCGATGATCACGACACGGGCATTTTTTGGAGGCTGACGCATCGTGCCGATCCTTTTCTCCGCTGTCTCGGTCCAGGGGCGAGAGTGTCGCATAGAGCCGCCGCGCGATAGCGTCAATTGAGCGGATCGGCGCGCCAGGACTGGACATATCCGGCATGCAAGGGGCCATCGCGCGAAATCACGTTTTGTTTCCGGTACGCAACAGGTTAACCACCCCGATCGAAATTTCGTGATGAACTCAGATCAGTCCGTTTTTTTCATTGAATCGCCATCTTTCGA